>NZ_JBNPMC010000039.1:0-31143 GCF_050313795.1 Bariatricus sp. SGI.154 | reverse complement strand
AAGGATAGATAGGAGGAGCCAGGATGTGCCCGGGATATGAATATTTATTGGGGATAGATATAGGAAATACGAATACAAAATGTGTGGCATTATCTACATTGGGGCATGTCCTGGCTGTAGAGAGAATGGAGTCGGCTGTTGCATTTACGGTTGACAAAAGAGAATTGGATGGAGAACGCCTATGGCAGTTGGTACTTAAAATCTTACAGAAGACGGTGGCGAAAGTACGGATGGCATACCCGTTAGCAGAAGCGCTTGCCGTATCAGTTGCTGCGATGGGATGCAGAGCGATTCTATTGAATGAAAGAAAAGAACAAGTCTTTTTTCCGATAAGAAACGATGGGGGAAATGAGATGCACCGGGAATCCGTTTGTCTGCATACCGGATATCAAAGTAACTATGACAACCTCCGGCTTCAGATGATGCGTGCATATGCGGGACAGGAGGAGAGGATGGCTGAAATTGCCTATATCCTGCCGATAAGCGACTATATCATATATCGGCTGTGTGGCATCATGAGTATTTCTTATAATTCGGCAGGGTCTCTTTCTATGTTGGATATTCAGAAGAAGAACTGGTGGAGGGAGTTCCTGCCCTCGCGATATCTTGCTGAAAGTATATTCCTTCCGTTGGTGGAGAGTGGGAAAGCAATAGAGAAGATGGATTCCAGGGCAAGAAGAGCCGTTGGTATATCAGGCGATGTGACTGTAGTAAGTGGTGGGCAGGATTATCTGTGCGCGGTATTAGCAGGGGGCATGGAGTTAGAGAATCATATATTGGAAGTAATCGGAAGTTATGAGATGTTATCATGTATCTCTAAACGGTCCGGTATTCCCGGATCATATGCAGGCGTGACTGAATTCTGGGACCTTCACATCTATCCGGGATTGTTTTCACATACGCTGGAATGCCAGGGGGCTTTATGGCTGGAATGGCTTAGGAATGACGTTTTATCGACTGCTTATTACAGGATAGATGATAGAGAGTGGGAGTTAATGATCGAAGGGCTTAACGATCTGATCCTATCTCCCATTTTGCCTTTAGAATCTCTTTTCTTGCCGGAAGCAGATGATATTGAGTATCTTAGGTCTTATGCAGCGTCTTATATATGCAGGCTTAAAGGAGTAACCGGAAGATCAGCGCAGTTATTGTTGATGAGCAGCATTATCCAGGGGCTGAATCTAAAGGTGCGTATGATATTGGAAGAATGTTTGAAAGATGGAATCAGTCAATCTGTGCTTACGGTGTTGGGAGGTGGTGCGCGCAGCCATTACTGGATGGCAAATAAAGCGGATATTCTGGGTATCCCGATCCAGGTTCCCAATATTCCGGAGGCTTCAGCAGCGGGGGCGGCGATGCTTGCAGGAATAGGCGCAGGATGTTTTGAAAACTTTAAGGAGGCATCTGGAATATTGCAGGGAAGATCGGTGTCTGTCTACCAGCCCGATCCGGAACGTATCAGGCAGTGGGATGAGATATATCAGATGAAGTTTTTGCCATCATATAAGAGATGAGATGTGAAATAATTGTTTTAGACATAAATATATTATGAGGTGTGAGTATGACTGAGAATTATGAATTATGCCAGTACTATCTGGAATTCGATCAATCGTTTTGTGATAAATCAAGCGAAGCGCTCTGGAAAATGCTGAAAGACAGGACTGCAAGAAGTGAACTGGCAGAGATTGAGAGGCTGGTATTTTATTGCGAGGATATGGAAACGGCAGTGAAGGAATGCGAATGTCTGAAGACATATGCCAATCTTTTTTTGGGAGTGGATATAGATTTTGTGCTGGCGGCCGTGTTAATGTATATTGTGCCGGAGACAGTAAAGAAGATGAGAAACCGGGGGATTCGGGAAGAGATTATAGAGGCTACACTGAAGGACACCAAACTCTGGGTAGAGGATTATAGAAAGAAGACGGGGCGTGAAGGCATCGGGGAGACGGAATGGAATCTTAAAGTAATGACAGGAAGGGTTCTTCAATTGGGAAGACTGCAGTATGAAAGATGCCTTTTTCGCGAGCCTTATTATATTTATCGTAACCGGAGTACCGGAGAATGGAAGGTGATTGCAGAGGCGGGGCTGTCTGTGCGTAAAGATGGAAGACTCCAGGGAACGAATGGGAAAAGATGTGAAGATGGATACACGACCACACTTCGGATTGAGAACGGGATGTTATGGGGGAATATGTCGGATACCACGAATGGAGTTTTGATAGAAGAACCGGTGAGTATCTGTATGAAGGCTTATGAATTGCTGTTGGCACCGGGATTGCCTGTGATTAATATTCATATTCCGGCTACCGGTCCTCTTAGGGCAGAGGAAGTGAAAGCCTCATTTGGACAGGCAAAGCAGTTCTTTGCTGAGCATGGATATCCTGGTAATGTAGGGGTGTGTATCAGTTGGCTGATGGATGTAAACTTAAGTGAATTTGCGCCGGAATCAGGTAATATCTGCCAGTTTATGAGACGTTTTGAAAAATTCCCGGTTTTGTCTGAGATGCCGTCCGGAATGGATAGAATCTTCGGGGCTAATGGCAGCAAACTTAAGGTTAGTGATCTTCCCGAGAAGACAAAACTTCAGTCAGCGCTCAAATCATACCTGCTGCGTGGAGGTGCGATCTATGATACGGGAGGTATTCTGCAATTCAATGAATAGGAAAATATGTGGGGTGAGGAATCATGGAGGGATTTGAATTCTATCTAACGGATAGTCTGGCGAAGGTATTCGCTACCTGGAGACCCGCAGCAGCGGGGGAAATGTTTAAGATCAATATTTTTCAGGGTGAGGTGCCGGCAGTGCAACTTGTATATAAGAAAGAGCATGGGCATCAGGGCATGTCCTTGCAAAAGCATTTTGCTTATCGAATAGAAGGTGGTGTATTCTGTGCGCGGGTCAGGGATGTGGAGTTGGTGCCATCAACATTTCCATGTTATGAGGTTACGGATGACAATTATCTTACGTCAGAGCCAGGACTGTTCCCAGACTTGTTAAAGCCGCGCAGGAACAATGTAATCACGCCTATTGGAGGGCAGTATCGTTCACTATGGATTGACTTCCCGGATACGGGACAGATCCCGGCAGGGGAATATCTGATTGAGATTCTGATAGAAGACTTGGAAGAAAAGGAAAAAATAGTGGAAACATTATTTTTCAGGATAGAGGTAACAGGTGAGAGGCTTCCGGTGCAGACATTGATACATACGGAATGGTTTCATGCTGATTGCCTGGCTGACTACTATCATGTAGAAGTGTTCAGTGAAAAGCATTGGGAGATCCTGGAGCATCAGATTATGCTTGCAGGAAAAGAACTGGGGATTAACATGCTGTTAACGCCCGTATTTACGCCGCCGCTGGATACAGACGTAGGAGGAAAACGTACGACCGTGCAGTTGGTAGATATCACGAGGCAGGACGGAAGATATTTCTTCGGATTCGAAAGGCTTACGCGATGGTGTGCTATCTGTAGGAGGGCAGGAATCGGCCACATAGAAATTCCGCATCTTTTTACGCAGTGGGGAGCAAAGGCAACACCGAATATCTATGGAAAGGAAGCGGGGGAAGAAAAGCAGTTCTTTGGATGGCATGTGGCAGCGGACAGTGAAGAGTACCGTAGATTCCTGGAGGATTTCCTTCCGGCTTTGCAGAGGGAACTGGCAGGCTTGGGGTATGACAGAGAGCATGTGTATTTCCATATATCAGATGAACCGGAGCAAGAGCATCTTGAAAGTTATCGAAAGGCGACAGAGAGAGTGGCGGATCTGTTGGACGGATGGCAGATTGTGGATGCGCTTAGTGATTATTCCTTTTATGAACAGGGATTGATCAAGCATCCGATTCCAGCCAATAATCGGATACAGCCATTTGTGGAGCATGGGGTTCCTGATCTCTGGGTATATTATTGCTGCGCGCAGTACAAAGAAGTGCCAAATCGGTTCTTTGCCATGCCAAGTGCCAGAAACCGGATTATGGGAGTGCTGATGTATCTCTATCGTATTAAGGGATTCTTGCACTGGGGGTATAATTTTTATAATTCGCAGTATTCCGTGGAACATATAGATCCTTTTTTGAATACACATGCGGGGTATGCATTCCCGTCGGGCGATACATTTCTCGTCTATCCGGGAATGGATGGAAAGCCGTGGTCATCAATTCGGGCGGAAGTGCAGAGGGAAGGAATCTATGATTATCTTGCGCTGATGAGACTGGAGGAGATGATTGGAAGAGAGAGGACAGTAGCGTTGGTGATGGAAGGAGAGAGATGTGAGTTTACATTCGAAAGTTATCCGACAGATCCTGGATATTTCTGTCGGTTACGGGCGAGGGTTGCCGAAGAGATGAAAAGAAGATTGCAAAATCATGTTTTCGTAGTATAATAAATATGACAACAAAAGGGGAGCCTGTAAGGATTAGGCTGAGAGTGGGCTGATACCGCCCTTACCCATGAACCTGATTTGGATAATGCCAACGTAGGGATATAACGTGTGTAAGATAACGGATATGCTGTACATGGCATATCCGTTTTTGGGGACGGGGGTTTTTTAGATTTCCCCCGTCCCCAATTAAAATAAGGGTGTCCCCAATTGAATTTGCCCTGTCCCTAATTGAGTGACGGGGTGAAAAGTTAGGAGTTTACTATGAGATGTAAGAAGGAAGATATGCTGCTCTATGCAGTCACAGACAGATCCTGGTTGAATGGCGAGACGCTGTACAGCCAGGTTAAGAAGGCTTTGGACGGCGGTGTAACCTTTATCCAGTTAAGAGAGAAGGAATTGGATGAGGAACACTTCCTGGAAGAAGCGAAGGAGATTAAGGCGTTATGTAGAGAATATGGAGTCCCATTCGTAATCAATGATAATGTTGATATTGCGATTGCAGCAGATGCGGATGGCGTGCATGTCGGTCAAAGTGATATGGAAGCCGGGGATGTGCGTAAACGACTCGGACCGGATAAGATTATCGGAGTTACTGCCAAGACGGTAGAACAGGCATTGCTTGCGGAACAAAGAGGGGCAGATTACCTTGGTGTGGGAGCCGTGTTCCATACGAGTTCCAAAGCAGATGCGAAAGGAATCAGCCATGAGACATTAAAAGAGATCTGTGAGGCCGTCAGCATTCCGGTGGTTGCCATAGGCGGAATCAGTAAGGAGAATGTATCGCAGCTTGCTGGAAATGGCATGAGTGGAATTGCGGTAATCAGTGCGATCTTTGCACAGCCGGATATTGAAGCGGCGGCTTCGGAATTGAAAGAACTAACCGCAAAGATGGTGAAGGCATGATAAAAGGGGCAATCTTTGATGTGGATGGAACACTTCTGGATTCTACGCAGATATGGGATGACGCGGCATCGCGATATCTGGTTCAGATGGGAATTACGCCGGAACCAGAACTTGGGAAAATCCTATTTCCAATGAGCGTGAAAGAAGGGGCAGAATATCTGAAGAAACGGTATTTTCTGCACCAGGACTGTGAGCGGATTGCAGAGGATGTGCTTAGGGTAGTTAAAGACTTCTATGTAAATGAAGCGCCGCTGAAGAATGGTGCGGCAGAATTCCTGGGTCAGTTGGCGGATAAGGGAATTCCAATGGTGGTAGCGACATCCAGTGAGAAAATGTATATCAGGGCGGCTTTTGAAAGGCATAACATTTTAAAATATTTCCGAAAGATTTATACTTGTTCAGAGGTTGGAGCGGGAAAGAGTAAACCCATTATCTATCATAGGGCAGCAGAAGAATTAGGAACAATCCCGGAAGAGACCTATGTATTCGAGGACGCTTTGCATGCAATCCGTACAGCAGCAGATGCAGGGTTTCGGACAGTTGGAGTCTATGATCGTTTCAGTGAGGCGGATCAGGATGCAATCAGAGGCCTGGCAGATGTCTATCTATTGAATATGACGAAGTTACAGGATTTCTGGAAACAAATCGGGAATACGCATCTGGACCTATAGGTTCAGTGTACTGTTATTTTAAATAAAGATGATACCGAATAAAATAATACTGTGTACCAGATGCTTTATCCAGCGGCAGATTGGGGGCACCACCTTTTGTCGCTATAGAAAATTAATGCATAAGAAAAGGAGAATGAATATGAGAACAGCATTAACAATCGCTGGCAGTGATTCCAGCGGAGGCGCCGGTATCCAGGCAGATATTAAGACAATGATCAGCAATGGCGTATATGCCATGAGTGCGATCACGGCCTTAACCGCACAGAATACTACCGGTGTAACAGGGATTATGGAGGTAACTCCGGAATTTTTAGAAGACCAGATTGACAATATATTTACAGATATCTATCCGGATGCAGTCAAGATCGGCATGGTATCAGTAAGTCCACTGATTACGACGATTGCTGAGAAATTAAAAGAATACGATGCAAAAAATATTGTGGTCGACCCGGTTATGGTGGCAACCAGCGGTTCAAAATTAATCAGTGATGATGCAATTGAGACATTAAAGGAATATCTTCTTCCAATGGCATGTGTACTGACTCCGAATATCCCAGAAGCAGAAGTGCTTTCCGATATGCTGATTAAGTCAGAGGAGGATATGATTGCAGCGGCAAAAGTCATCAGCGAGACTTACCACTGTGCGGTTCTCCTAAAAGGCGGACATCAGTTGAATGACGCTAATGACCTGTTGTACCGTGATGGAGGTTACAAATGGTTCTATGGCAAACGTATTGATAATCCGAATACACACGGAACTGGATGTACCCTGTCCAGTGCAATTGCATCCAATCTGGCAAAGGGCTTCGACCTGGATACTTCTGTGGAGCGTGCGAAAGCGTACATCTCAGGAGCGCTTGGAGCAATGCTGGATCTGGGACACGGCAGCGGTCCGATGAATCATGGATTCGACATGACTGGCGAATATGTGAAGATGGCTGGTGAATATGTGAAAACGGCTGGGGAGGTACAGTAATTATGGAAGAGAAACGTACCTCGATATTTGAAAATGGAATGATATGGTTCGGTGCAGGAGTCTCTATTGCTGAGATTCTGACCGGTACATATCTGGCACCGTTAGGATTTGGCAAAGGTTTAGCCACCATTATTATCGGACATATCATAGGCTGTCTGATGCTTTTCCTTGCCGGGGTCATCGGCGGAATGGCAAGAAGAAGTGCGATGGAGACGGTCAAGATGAGTTTCGGGCAGAAGGGAAGCCTCCTGTTCTCTGTGTTGAATGTACTACAGCTTGTGGGATGGACGGCCATTATGATCTATGATGGAGCACTGGCAGCAGATGGTGTTTTAAGCACGGGAAAATGGGTATGGTGCCTGGTAATCGGTGCATTAATTGTACTTTGGATTCTGATTGGCATTACGAATCTTGGTAAGGTTAATGTTGTCGCCATGACTGCATTATTTATACTGACATTGATTCTGTGCAAGGTGATTTTCTTTGACAGCGGAGCCGTGGGAATGGCGGCAGATGACAGCATGACATTCGGTGCGGCAGTAGAGTTATCTGTAGCAATGCCATTATCTTGGCTTCCGTTAATCAGTGATTATACAAGAGAAGCCAAAGAGCCGATAAAGGCAACGGCTGTAAGTGCGATAGTATATGGCGTAGTCAGCTGCTGGATGTACGTGATAGGTATGGGTGCTGCGATTTATACCGGAGAATATGACATTGCCCAGATTATGGTGAAAGCAGGACTTGGCATCGTTGGATTACTGATTATCATATTTTCAACGGTTACAACGACATTCCTGGATGCTTATTCAGCTGGAATTTCCAGTGAATCCATTGTCGCTAAGTTAAATGGAAAGCATGTGGCAATTGTAGTAACAGTGATCGGAACGGTGGCTGCGATTGTGTATCCGATGGATAATATTACGGATTTCCTGTATCTGATTGGTTCTGTATTTGCACCGATGATCGCGATTCAGATTGCAGACTTCTTTATTCTAAAGAGGGATAACAGCAGGAGCGTGGTTAATGTACCAAATATGGTGGTATGGGTAGTCGGATTTGTTGTGTACCGGGTGCTGATGAATATTGATATGGTGGTGGGAAATACACTGCCGGATATGGTGATAACGATTGTGTTGTGTTTGATTGTAAGTAAAGTCGTGAAGAAGGATTAAGGTAGGAATTTGTTGTAGAAAAATAGATTGTTGGGTGTGTACGGTGAAGGAGGAGAATCAGTGTGGTTCTGAGACCGGGGCGTTTCGTTAAGAATCCGTAACCGTAAAAATACCAGCAGATTGGCAACCGAGTACACTCACTCCGAAATCTTGATGATTTCGCAGTTCGGGTACTTTTTCGCCTTTGACGTGTAGTCAAAGCCTCATGCCAATCTGCTGGTATTTTTACGCTAACGGCTTCTAGAACTCACTTGACGGCCTCCGAGCCACACCGATTCTTCTCCTTCGCCTGACAATTCCATAATCTCAAGGTTTTCTCCATTGGGAGGATTCTGGCAAGAGTGCGTGGGAAGGAGCGTGCTTTGGCTCAAAATTGCATACCCAAGAAAGCCCCAAGAGTCCTCAAAAATTATGATTAAAATTCCTTTTATTCCATAATATCTACATCTTCTCCGCGAAGTATTTTATTAATATTTCGTACTGCGCACATTTTCCCGCACATCGTACACGTATCTTCCCGTTCCGGTGTAGATTCTTTGCGATACCGTCTGGCTTTCTCACTATCGATTGCCAGATCAAACTGCTTCTCCCAGTCAAGGTTACGTCTTGCCTCGCTCATCTCAAAGTCCCAGTCAGCGGCGCCCGGAAGTCCTTTGGCAACATCTGCGGCATGGGCAGCGATGCGGGATGCAATAATGCCTTCTTTTACATCTTCCAGCGTAGGAAGGCGTAAATGTTCTGCCGGTGTAACATAGCAGAGGAAAGCAGCTCCATATGTAGCGGCGATTGCTCCGCCGATAGCAGCGGTAATGTGGTCATATCCAGGAGCAACATCTGTAACCAATGGTCCAAGTACATAGAAAGGCGCACCTTTGCAGATGGTTTTCTGAATCTCCATATTCGCCTGAATCTGGTTCAAAGGCATATGTCCGGGCCCTTCGATCATAACCTGAACGTCTTTCTCCCAGGCTCTTGTAGTCAATTCGCCCAATGTCACAAGTTCCTCTATCTGAGGGATGTCGCCGGCGTCAGCGATACTTCCAGGTCTGCATGCATCGCCAAGGCTTAAAGTAACATCATACTGCTGGCAGATTTCCAGAATCTCATCGTAACGTTCATAGAATGGATTCTCCTGTCCGGTTAATTCCATCCATGCGAAAATGATAGAGCCGCCGCGGGATACGATATTCGTGTGGCGTTTGGATTTTTTGAAACGTGCGGCAGTATCACGGTTGATTCCGCAGTGGATGGTCATAAAGTCAACGCCGTCTTCCGCGTGCATTCTTACGATATCAATCCATTCATCGGAGGTGATGGATTTTAATGCTTTGTTATAATATACGACAGCATCGTAGATTGGCACGGTTCCGATAATCGCCGGACATTCTTGAGTAAGTTTCCGGCGAAATACCTTGGTATCGCCAAAAGAGCTTAAGTCCATGATGGATTCTGCGCCCATGTTAACGGCTTCCATCACTTTCGCAAGTTCCACATCCAGATCCAGGCAGTCCCGGGAGGTGCCGAGATTAACATTGATCTTGGTTTTTAACATACTGCCGATTCCGTAAGGCTTTAGACAGGTGTGGTTCTTGTTAGCAGGAATGGCAATCTTGCCCTCCGCAACTAATTTTCTTAATTCTTCAACATTCATGTTTTCATAGGAAGCAACTGCCTCCATCTGTGGGGTGATGATACCCTTGCGGGCAGCATTCATCTGAGTTGTGTACTCCATGATATATCCTCTCCATTCTTAAGATTGTCGTGTACCTGGGATATTTGTGTGATGTAAGCCGGCTGTTGATGCGTTCATATTTGTGAGACTTTATAAAGGATAACAGTGGCAATATACCGGCTGGAAATATGAGTAATCACTTACAGAACTTGCCACCGGCAGTTCCCTCCGGAGGTTTCGGCAACAAAAAACGGGAGATACTGCCGAAGCGGTATATCCCGTGTATTTGTATGTTCTAAACAAATATGTGAAATATTTCCCTACGTTGGCATTATCCAAATCAGGTACAAGGTCGAAACGCGCTAGTTTCCTCTCAGCCCTTCTAAGAGCTCCCTTAATATTTATATTGTAACTGATACCATTATAGGAGATAGAAGTGATGCTGTCAAATGTTTTTACATGCTGCGAAGATATATGGCAGAGATCTGGGGGCATCGCATATCTAGCGGTAGACTTAAGCCTTGGGATGAGGCAAAAATCTCCTTGTAAAGTATAAAGGAGGAGAGTATAATAAAGAAGAACATACGTTCTTGAAAGAGGGATTGATATGGAACAGATGACATTGTTTGATGACAGGAGGCAGACGGTGCCTTTGGCAAGCAGGTTGCGCCCAACGACGCTTGAAGAGTTTGCAGGTCAGGAACATTTGCTGGGAAAAGGGAAGATGCTCCGGCAGTTGATCGAAAAAGACCAGATATCTTCTATGATATTCTGGGGGCCGCCTGGAGTTGGGAAGACAACGCTTGCTAGTATTATTGCCAGTAAGACGAAGGCGGATTTCATTAATTTCAGTGCCGTGACCAGTGGAATTAAAGAGATTAAAGAAGTGATGAAACAGGCGGAAGATAGCCGTAGGATGGGGATTCGTACGGTTCTGTTTGTGGATGAGATTCATAGGTTTAACAAGGCGCAGCAGGATGCGTTTCTTCCGTTTGTAGAGAAGGGAAGCATTATTCTGATAGGCGCTACGACAGAGAATCCGTCTTTTGAGGTAAATGCGGCGCTTTTGTCCAGATGCCGTGTTTTTGTGCTGAAAGCCTTGGATGAGCGGGATCTGATGAAGGTGCTGGAGCATGCGTTAAAGAGTCCGGCAGGGTTCGGTGATCAGAATGTACAGATGACGGAGCAACAGTTGAAGGCTGTGGCTGCATTTGCCAATGGGGATGCGAGAACGGCGCTTAATACGTTAGAGATGGCGGTACTTAACGGGGAGATTAGTGCGGAGGGCATTGTGGTCACAGATGAAGGACTGGAACAGTGCATTAGCAGGAAATCTTTGCTTTATGATAAGAATGGGGAGGAACACTATAATCTGATATCAGCGCTGCATAAGTCCATGCGTAACAGCGATCCGGATGCGGCGATTTACTGGATGTGCAGGATGTTAGAGGGCGGAGAGAATCCTTTGTATATTGCAAGACGGCTTGTTCGGTTTGCCAGTGAGGATATCGGGATGGCGGACAGTCATGCGCTGCAAGTAGCGGTTGCGGCTTATCAGGCATGTCATTTCCTGGGGATGCCGGAGTGTGATGTGCATCTGACTCATGCGGTGACCTATCTTTCTATGGCACCGAAATCCAATGCGCTCTATGTGGCGTGTGAAGTATGCAAGAAGGACGTGAAGAATCTGCGGGCAGAGCCAGTTCCACTGCAGCTTCGCAATGCACCTACGAATCTTATGAAGGAACTGAATTATGGCAAAGGTTATGAATATGCTCATGATACGGAGGAAAAACTAACACATATGCAGTGTATGCCGGAGTCTTTGAAGGATAGGAAGTATTATAGGCCTACGACTCAGGGAGAGGAAAAAGCAGTAAAGGCAAGGCTGGAGGAGATAGAGGCGTGGAAGAGATGAATACTTTTGAAAAGATATATAATGTGATCCGGCAGATTCCGGAAGGAAAGGTAGCGTCCTATGGACAGATTGCCGAACTTGCCGGGAATCGCCGCTGGTCCAGGGTAGTTGGATATGCATTACACGCGGTTCCGGATGGAAGCGATATCCCATGTCATCGTGTGGTGACGAAAGATGGACGGGTATCCCGTGCTTTTGAAAGTTGCGAAAGTATCCGGAAGGAACTGCCAGTAGAAGGGCTTGTAGGTTGCCAAGGCATCCGGAAGGAACTGCCAGTGGCAGGTCCTGTAGGTTGCCAAAGCATTCGGAGGAAGCTGCCAGTGGCAGGTTCCGGAGATGCAGAGGGGAACCGGCAGGTAAAGTTGTTGGAAGAAGAAGGCGTGGAATTTATAGACGGACATGTAGATATGAAGAAGTATCAGTGGAAGAAAAGGGTATTATGACGTTTGGAAGATTATTCCAAATTGTCTGATAAATTTGATGTGATCTTCTCCCTATCGCATTATGGATTGCGCGTATTCTAACAATAGTTTTTTCAGTTCTCTGGCGGCAGCGCTTAAAGGATGATTCTCATTCTGTATGAAATAGATTTCTCGGCTGGGAATAGGCGTGGTTAATGGAATCTTGAAAACGGATTCCGATTTTAACGCCTCGACAGCATATATTTCAGGAATAAAACCAAAGCCGAGATTATTTTTTATCATTGGAAGAATCTGGTCAGTGGTTGCCGCTACAAACTCTGGCTCCATCAGGAGTTTGTGGCGTTGATAAAATTTCTCATAAAAACGATAGGTCATCGTATCTTCCCCAAGGCAAATCAATGGATATTTCGAAAGTTCTATTAATGACAGAGGCGTATTTTTCAGATGTGAAAAACTGGCTCCGGCAATCGGAATATCCGTGAAAGTAAGAAGAGATTCTGACAACAGCGGCTTGGCAATATCTGCCGGAGCAGCTACAACGGAGAAATCCACGACTCCATCTCTGGCAGAAATCAGTGCCTGGGTGGTCAGATGATTGATAATACGGACTCGGATACCGGGGTAGGCTTTTTTAAAATGGCTTAGTACCGGAAGCAGTAGCATGCGCAGACCTGTCTCACTGGCGCCGATTGTAACAACTCCATTTTGTAACTCGGATGTTTTTAATATCTCGTTTTCAGCAAGTTGGATCTGATGGACGGCAATTTTTAAATGGGAGTATAATTGTTCGCCCTCTGGCGTCAAGGATATCCCGCGATTGGAACGCACGATAAGATTACAGCCGAATTCATGTTCCATCAGTTTGATGGTCCGTGTAATATTGGGCTGGTTATTGCAGAGAACCTCAGCTGCCCGAGTCAGATTCTTATATTTTGCTACATAATAAAAAATGCGATAGTATTCATAATTGATGTTCATGTTTATCACCCTTTGATATATCAAAAATACATGATAAATATATAAATGATATATTTTACATATTTCCATACAGAAAGTATAATATACGTTGGTCAAAAAAGCAAATGTTAAAGTTCTGGGGGTAGAAAACGATGAATAAAGATCTGACGGTGGGAAAGCCGGAAACAGTCTTATGGAAATTCTGCCTGCCATTATTTGGGAGTATTGTATTTCAACAGTTGTACAATATTGCGGATAGTCTTGTGGCAGGGAAATTTGTAGGAGAGAATGCACTGGCAGCAGTAGGCAACAGTTATGAGATTACGCTGATTTTTATTGCCTTTGCTTTTGGGTCTAATATTGGATGTTCCGTTATTGTATCGCAGCTTTTTGGTGCAAAGCAATATAAGAATATGAAGACAGCGGTTTATACAGCATTGATTTCAAGCGCAGTTTTATGTGCGGTATTGATGCTGATCGGAATCGTAGGCTGCAGCGGATTGCTGGAATTGATACATACACCTGGGGAAATCTTCTCGGATTCGAAACTTTATCTGGACATTTATATCTGGGGACTTCCGTTTTTGTTCTTTTATAATATTGCAACAGGGATTTTCTCCGCTCTTGGAGATTCAAGGACACCATTTATATTCCTTGCAGTTTCCTCCACTTCTAATATTCTGGTTGATATCTGGTTTGTGGTTTCATTTCAGATGGGGGTTGCAGGTGTTGCCTGGGCAACATTCATTTGCCAGGGCATCAGTTGTATATTAGCGATTATAGTAGTGCTCAGACGTCTTGCAAAGATTCAGACAAAGGAAAAGGCAGCCGTGTTTTCTTTTAGATTATTTAAAAAGATTGCAGTGATCGCTATTCCAAGCATTTTACAACAGAGTTTTATTTCCATTGGAAATATTATTATTCAAGGTGTTATCAACAACTTTGGTGCAGGTGTCATCGCAGGTTATGCCGCGTCAGTGAAACTGAATAATCTGGTTATTACGTCTTTCACGACGCTTGCGAATGGAATTTCCAATTATACTGCCCAGAATATAGGTGCCCAGATTATGCCTCGGATTAAAGAAGGCTTCAAAGCGGGGATTAAGATTGTATGGACGTTGTGTATACCGATTGTAGCATTGTATATGCTTGCAAGTGGCGTGCTTGTTAATTTCTTTATGAATGAGCCATCTGAGACGGCACTGGTGACAGGCGTTCAGTTCTTGCACATCTTGACACCGTTCTATTTTGTTGTGTCGGTGAAACTTGTGGCGGATGGTATCCTTCGTGGCGCAGGCCTTATGAAGCAGTTTATGGTTGCGACTTTTACGGATCTGATACTCAGGGTCGTGCTTGCAATTATTTTGTCGGGACAGTTCGGATCCATCGGTATATGGTGTGCATGGCCGATTGGATGGAGCATTGGTATGATGATGTCTCTTATGTTTTATCGGAAAGGTCCATGGAATAAGAATAAAGAAGATATAATGGATTTCGAATAGATTAGGAATCTGAATTTGTAAAAATTAATTACAGAATCATTGAGGTTGGTTGAAATGAAAAGGGGGAACTGTCAGGAATGATAGTTCCTTTTTTTGATGGGCACTAATTGTAGAAAAATGTCGAACGAAAAAACTTGTATTTATTTCATGCATTTGATAGTCTGTATTTAATCTTAGAAAAGACGTTCTGATTTTCTGATGAATCTAAACCGTAAGGTATCCCGGCTTTCGCCTGGAAACATGTATCCATTATGATTTATAAAATGAGATAGGAGAGACTGTGTATGACGAGCAAGTTACAAGTGTATTTCCCAATGATAAAGAGCCGGAATGAAGTGCTGGCTGAGATATATGCAAGTGAGAAACTGAAAGAGATTTTTGAAGGTTGGGATGAATCTTCCCGGGAGGAATTTCTGGATTTTTGTACCGGCGTGCGAGGAGTGAAGATGCTTTATGATTTTTGTGCAAAAGCGCTGCTGGATCCGGAGATCTATCCGGAACGGCTGGAGGAACTCATATCCCTGCTGCTTGGCATGAAGGTAAAGATTCTTAAGGTGCTTCCTAACGATAACAGCCGTATTGCGGACGAATCTTCGCTGCTTTTGATGGATATTGTTGTGCAGCTGGAAGACGGTAGCATTGCGAATGTTGAGATTCAGAAGATTGGATATGCATTCCCAGGAGAACGAAGCGCCTGCTATTCGGCAGATCTGCTGCTTCGACAGTATAAGATGGTAAGAAGCAAAGCAACCAAAGATACCTTCTCTTACCGTCAGATCAAAAGTGTCTATACAATTGTATTGTTTGAGAAGAGTCCAAGTGAATTCAGGGCATTTCCACACAATTATATACATAATTTCCAGCAGACATCTGATACAGGATTGAAACTGGATCTTCTACAGAAATTCGTCTTCGTTTCGCTTGACATCTATCAGAAAAACAATCACAATAAAGGCATAGAAACACGGCTGGATGCATGGCTGATGTTCTTGAGCAGCGACCATCCGGAGGATGTGATTGCATTGATCGAGAAATATCCGGCCTTCCGAGCCATGTATGAGCAGATTTACGAGATCTGTCAGAATATCGAGAAGGTGATGGAGATGTTTTCAAAGGAATTATACGAGATGGATCGTAATACAGTGCGTTATATGATTGATGAGATGCAGAATGAGATTGATCGGCAGAAAGTTGAGATTGAAAAGAAAGATTCTGAGATAAATCAGCAGAAGAGTACCCTTGCTGAGAAAGTTTTCGAGTTAAGTCAAATGAGTTCCGAATTAGAACAGAAAACCCATGCGCTTCAGGAAGCCTTAAAGCGTATTGAAGAGTTGGAAAATCAAAAATAACTTATTAAAATACCACCTGCATTTGGGTGAAAGTGAAAGGCAAAACCCCACATGCAGGTGTATCATCTATTTTCTGATTACCGGAACCCAGATCTCACTGCGATAATCAGCACTGGTTTATTCTTAGATTGTCTTTAAGAATTCTTCAATATAATACAGTGCAGCCCCGGTGGCAGGAGCCAGTTGCCCATAATGATTGACGCAAATACTGCCTTTTTCCAGCCCGAATGGTGCGATTTCCTGCACCATATGTTCTAACAATTCAATATCTTCCGGCACAAGCCAAGGAGCAAGGAATCCGCTCAGAATTACCTGACAGTCCAAAACCACCGTCAGATTGCGGATGGCAAACGCAAGATGCTGAAGATAGGTATGCCAGATCGAAATTTGCTTCTTCTGTCCTTTTCTAAGTTTGCGAAAAAAGCCTTCCAGTTCTTCTCCAGCTGCCTGTTTCAGACTGTCGGCAGAGCAATAAGTCTCCAAGCACCCTTTCTTGCCGCAGTAACACTTCGGACCATTTGGGTCAAGGCAGAGATGTTCGAGAGAACCGCCCCGCATGCCGAGTCCGGTCTGAATCTTGCGGTCGATGATGACAGCACCGCCAAAGTTCCGGTTCAGGATGAAGACCAGGGCATCTTTGATATCTTTTTGGCTCCATAATTCCACATAAGCGGTAGCAGTAGAGTCGTGTTCCAGCCGACAGGGATAAGGAATGAATTGCTCGAACATCTTAAGTGACATCCCTGTGCAATTCATAAGAGTCCCATAACTGATGATCTGTCTGTCAGGAGAAGTGTGCCCCTGGATGGCAATGCCGACTCCCAGAATATTTTCTTTCAATGGTCCTAATGTATCGATAAAAGTTGCCAGATGATTTCCGACCTGTTCACAGTAGTCCAGGGAGAATGAGAATGCGATGGGAACGGTTTCCTTTTTCAGGATATTGCCGTACAGGTCAATGGCAACCAGATGGAACATTTCTTTTAATATATCTATACCAACCGAGATTCTGGCAGTTGCGACAATACTGATTGCATTGGCTTTGCGGCCGCCGGTGGAACGGTATTGTCCGCTTTTTTCGATAAATCCCTCTTCTTCTAATATCTTAAGATTGTGGGTGACGGTTGTTAGACTCATCTGTAATTCCTGGGCAATCAATTGTTTCGAAACAGACTGCTGGTCATAGATAAACTGATACACTTTGCTTTTATTGATTTTCTTAACTTCCAGAGTGGTCATTCCGGTATTGTTCATAATAAACCTCCAAGAAGAACTTATGTATAAGTATTATTCATAACTATAATAATGCATTTTTCTTTATTATGCAATTGAATGGCCATAAAATTATATATTGTTGTAAATAATACACAAAAAATGAAGTGTATATTTAGAGAAAAAGTCAATTGAATTTCTCGATAAAAAAGAATATATTTAACTTATGAACAACAGTTACGCAAAAGTGTTAATCGAAAATGATTTATTAAAATTCAGGAGGTAATCAGTGATGAGAAGTGCAGTATTCTATGGAAGACACGATCTGAGAATTGAGGAGTATTAGAAACCAGAAGTTGGGGCAGATGACGTATTGATTGAAGTAAAGGCTTGCGGTATCTGCGGAACAGATGTACATATCTTTGAGGGAGACAAAGGTGCGGCAGAAGTAACACCACCGACAATTCTGGGACATGAATTCGCAGGTATTGTTGCAGAAGTGGGAGCGAATGTAACCAACTATAAGCCAGGTGACAGAGTCTGCATTGATCCAAACTGCTATTGTGGAGCCTGTGACTTCTGCAGAAATGGAATTGCACATTATTGCGAGTCTATGATTGGTTACGGAACTACTGTTAATGGTGGATTCGCAGAGTACTGCAGTGTGAACCAGAGACAGGTATATAAGATTGGAGATAATACAACTTTCGAGCAGGGAGCAATGGCGGAGCCTGTAGCATGCTGCCTCCACGGAATTGATATGTGCAATATCCGGCCGGGCAGCAATGTGGTTGTAATCGGCGGTGGCATGATTGGTCTTCTGATGCTTCAGCTTGCAAGACTTGCAGGTGCAGCAAAAGTTGCATTGTTAGAGCCTGTTGAGGGCAAGCGTGAGGTTGGAAAGAAACTGGGCGCAGATGTATGTATCGATTCCATCCATGAAGATGTAAAGGCAAGATTGAAAGAGAGTGGCATGGGATGGGTGAATGTTGTGATTGAGTGTGTTGGTCGTCCATCTACCATTGAGCAGGCAATTGATATTGCAGGCAACAAAGCGGTTGTTATGATGTTCGGATTGACCAAGCCGGATGAAGAGATTAAGGTAAAACCATACACTGTATTCCAGAAAGAACTGGAACTGAAAGCATCCTTCATCAATCCATACACCCAGAAGAGAGCCCTGGATCTGATCGACACCGGAAGACTGGACGTAAGCAGCATGGTATACGAAGTGACCGGACTGGATAAATTAGAGGACATCTTAAGCAAGCCGGAACTTCGTGCAAATGGCAAATATATCATCAATCCTGCATTATAATAAATGCTTTCCATAATAATTATTAATATTCTTTGAATATCGCCCTGCATAGGGAATTTATAGTGAAAAGAGTGCTATAATGATTCCCGAAAGGCAGGGCGGTATTTTTATGCAGAAAAAGATCTTAATTGCGGATGATGAGCCGGGAATTATACAGTTACTGAGGGATTATTTTGAAGTGAAGGAATATCAGGTGGCAGATGCCAGGAATGGAATCGAAGTATTGGAGAAGATTTCCTGGAAGCCGGATATTATCCTTCTGGATGTAAATATGCCGGGAATGGATGGATTCGAAGTGTGTGAGAGAATCCGGGATTACGTATCCTGTCCAATCTTATTTTTGACTGCGAAAATAGAAGAGGCAGACCGGATCAAAGGGTTGATGCTTGGCGGCGATGATTATATATTGAAGCCCTTTAGTATCGATGAACTTGGAGCGAGAATAGAAGCCCATCTTCGACGGGAAGACAGAAGAAAGAATAACGGGATTCTGAAGGTTTATGGAGATCTTGTCATTCACTATAATGAAAGATGCGTGTATTGTGAAGGAAATATGTTGGAATTTACCAAGACAGAATATGGAGTGATTGAACTGCTGAGCCTGAATCCCGGACAGGTGTTCAGTAAAGAACAGATCTACGAGAAGGTAAGGGGATATGACGGAATGGCAGATTCTAGTATTATGACGGAGCATATTAGGAGAATTCGGATGAAACTTGGAAGACATTCTGAACGAAAATATATTGAGACAGTGTGGGGAGTGGGATATCGATGGATTGGGTAAATGAAAAGGTGGAGCAGCTGCTTGCGTGGGTACGGAATCTTTCATTTCGAAAGGCAATGATTGCATATATTCTGCTGCTTTCAGTAGTGGTATTCGGAATGTCTTATATCACCATGTCTTTGTGCTGGCACTGGGAGACGATGATTTGGACAGGGGTTGATGCAACAGAGAATCTTGGCGAGGTGATTGCCGATAATGGCATGAGTTGGTTCAGAAACTATGATTTCCTGATGAACTCAGATGGTTTGGCACTGCGGACACTTGATACTTTTCGGGTGTGGTGCCCGTTCATCTATGCATTCGTGGGCATGATTGTAACAATCTGTATCTTTTACCAGAAGCGGCTGAGAAGACCGCTTTTTATTCTGCAAGACAGTATGGAGAAGATTCGGAGAAATGATCTGGATTTTCAGATTCGGTATGAGAGTAAGGACGAGATGGGGCAATTATGTAATTCTTTTGAAGAGATGAGGCGGGAACTACTCTTGGGAAAAGAAGAGATGTGGAAACTGATTGAGCGGCAGAAGGAGTTGAATGCGGCGTTTGCCCATGATCTTCGTACGCCGCTGACTGTTTTAAAAGGGTATACGGACTTCCTTGCCAGATATATTCCGGAAGGCAAAGTAAGTCAGGAGAAGATGTTGGATACACTGGCGCTTATGTCGGATCATCTTAGGAGGCTGGAGGAATACAGTTATACGATGAAAGGCGTACGAAGCCTTGAGGAGGTTCCTTTTGCTCCTGAGCAGATGGGACTTAAAAGTCTGAGGAGGCGGATTAGCGAGGTTGTCTTTGCGTTGAATCAGATTGGAGATGTGCTGATACAGTATACGGGAGACGAAGGAGAATCAAAAGAGGAATCAGAAGAAAGGCTGTACTGGATTGACGATAATCTTGTCATGGAGGTTCTGGAGAATGTCCTGTCGAATGCGATCCGATATGCCAGAACACGGATTGAGGTGTCCTCTGACTATCATGTGGAAGTGGGGGACCTGGTTCTGACGATCCGTGATGATGGGGCGGGGTTCTCGGGAGAGCAGCTCCAGAAGGCGCTGAAACCCTATTATAAGGAGTATAAAGGGGAGGCTTCTGACGAGCATTTTGGCATTGGTCTTCATATCCGCCGTGAATTATGTAAGAAGCACGGAGGAACCCTTAATATCGCGAATAGTATCCGTGGCGGGGCAGTTGTAACGGCTTCATTTTTTCTGTCACAGGAATCAAGAGATTCTTAATAATTTATAGAGAAAATGTAGAGATTTACATTCTATGCTATATATAGTTCATAAGAAAAACAGAGATAGAAAGGAAGATGTGAGATGTCTGCGGAGATTAGAATCAAAGGATTGAATCAATATTACGGAAAGAAACAGGCACTAAAGAATGTGAATCTTACGATAGAGACAGGAATGTTCGGACTTCTGGGGAGGAATGGTGCAGGGAAGACAACGTTTATGAAGGTGCTGGCAACTCTGCTTCCCAAGTCGGAGGGAAGTGTGGCTATCTGCGGGAAGAATGTGGAGGATGCAGCGAAGATCCGAAAGATTGTGGGATATCTTCCACAGGAATTCTCCATGTATGGGAATATGACGGTCTATGAGGCAATGGATTACCTTGGGGTGTTATCCGGTTTAAGTAAATCTCAGAGAAAGCAGAGAATTCCGAAACTGCTTTGCAAAGTGAATCTTCAGGAGGATCAAAAGAAGAAGGTCAAAACTCTCTCAGGTGGAATGAAGCGAAGGCTTGGAATTGCCCAGGCAATTCTTCATAATCCCAAGGTGCTGATTGTTGATGAGCCAACGGCAGGACTGGACCCGGAGGAGAGGGTAAGATTCCGGAATCTTCTCTGCGAGATTGCAGAGGAGAGGATCGTTATCTTATCTACGCATATTGTGGGAGATATTGAAGCGACTTGTGAAGAGATTGCGGTGCTGGATGAAGGATGCGTGATCTATCAGGGGACAGTTGCTGAATTGATCAAGATGGCGGAAGGAAAGGTATATTCGGCGGAGATTAGTAAGAAAGAACTGGATCTGCTGAAGAAACGATATGTGGTTACCAGTATGCTGACCCTTGGCAATAATGTGATGGTAAGATTCATTGCTGACCGCAAGCCGTTCGATTCGGCAAAACTCTGTGAAGCAGGTGTAGAGGATGCATATATGTATCTGATGCATGGGAAGAGGGGTGAAGACTGATGTTCGGACAGTTGTTTTTAAAAGAATGCCGTGAAACTGCAAGGAGTCTGATCTATTGGATCCTGGTCGGCATCATGCTCTTCTTTTTTGCGACCCAGTTAGGTGAGACGGAGATTGCAAGAGAGCCGGAAAAGGGGCAGGAAAGTTATGGAATGCATCAAAGTGAGGATCCGGATGTTATTATGAGAAATACACTTGGAACTCTTGCGGATGAATATTATCGGGAATCATATACTACTTACCCGATTGGATTCGCTAAGACGGTAAAGCCAGATAAGAAAGAGCAGAAGAGAATCGGTGAGATATTAGAAGAGGCAACAGGACTTGATCAGGGTGAGATTAAGAAGACGATGGAAGAATACTATGGTTCCGTAACCGGGCTTGTGGCAGAAATGCCTATGGAACCGGTAGATGGTCTTACTTACAAGCGGTTTAAAGAATTGATGAAAGAGGTGGATGAACTCCTTGGAGGAGGCTCACATTATGGAGAACAGTATCTGGCAGCCAATGGAATAGAACCGATGACCTATGAAGATGCCATAAAGGAATATCATTTACTGGTGGAGAAGGATGGATTGAGCGGAGGCTATGCAAGACTTTTCAGTGATTATATGGTGATTATCCTGGGAATTCTGCCGGTGTTCCTGGCAACTACGCGGGAAATGAGAGACAGAAGGGCTAAGATGCAGGAACTGATCTATACCAGACGCGCAAAATCGGGAACGATTGTAGTCAGCAGATATCTGTCTATGATTGTGATGACTTTGCTGCCGTTATTCTTGCTATCATTTCTGCCGTTGGCAGAATGTATCAAAGTGGCGGCATCAGATGGGATTCGGATAGATCATCTGGCATATGCCAAATATATTCTGGGTTGGCTTCTGCCTACAGTGATGATTGTAACGGCAGTCGGCATGTTTCTGACAGACCTGACGGATACGGCAGCGGCTGTTCTGGTCCAGGGTGTCTGGTGGTTTGTCTCTGTTTTTACAGGCGTGCAGGGAATCGACGGTGGGGCATATGGATGGAATCTGATACCAAGACATAATACGGAATTGAATTACAAAGGATTCCATGATGGATTTGTGCAGTTAGTATCAAACAGGGTATTATATGTATCGTTTGCTATCATTATTGTGGCATTGACAGTGGGAATATATTCACAGAAAAGACGAGGGAGGCTGAATGTCCGTGGAAAGATACTGGCAGATCGAAAAAGTAAATCTTAAGCATAATATTCCTGTCCATCTATTGGTGTGTTTGGCATTGTTGTGTTTGTCGCCGCTGTTGATGGGAGTGTCTAATCTGGAGGCGGAAGATACCGCTAAGGTGTTGGAAATGTATGTGGCACTGATTGGAATTGTCCTGATACCGCCGGTATTCCTTCCAGAGCAGAATCGGGAGATCCGGGAATTGGTTGGTTCGAAGTATATGAATAGCGCCGCGGTATATTGTATCCGTTTATTAGGGAATATCGTGATTCTTGCGCTGTTCCTTGGAGGATATGTATGGATGCTGACCAGGAATGGCTGTCATTTTCCGGTGGTAAAGTATTATTTCGGGGCATATGCCGGAATGCTGTTCTTTGGTGCATTAGGATTGTTTTGTTACGGGGCGTCTGACAATATTATCATTGGATATATGGTGCCGATATTCTATTATGTTGCAGCGGTAGGAAGTGGAGACAAATATCTAAAGATTTTTTATCCGTTTTCAATGGTGAAGGACAGTTTAGTTGAAAAGGGATATCTGCTGTTGGCGGCGGTCGTGCTGGCTGTTAGTGGAATCTGGCTTAGGAGCAGAAAAAACTAATGAAGAATGGGATGACTGAATGAGTATCCGCTTCTGGGCAGCCAGACGTCACGCTGTGCAGATGATGGCAGATGCATGTCTGCAATCATATTCGTGAATGTAGTTAACTGTGGTATGGAAAAGATTCCGGTCAGTGCAACGCAGAAAGTAATCAGTAGCAGAGATTCCGGAATCGTATCTACATTCTGAAGAATATTTGTACAATCCTTTAAAACTGAATATGTTAGTCCATGGCAGAGATAGATTGCCATCGTACGGGTGCCGATATAGGAGTAGAAAGTCTGTTTTTCTGATATCAGCAATGCAACAGCGAATGTCATGGCGAATCCAATACCATAACAGATCAGCCGGCAGAAGATTCCCTCGGCAGGATTCTGCTCCAGATAATGATAGTTATATCTTCCGTAGAAAATCTTCGGTGAAAGAGTCTTATGGTAGCCATCCAGAATCAGGTATGCTGTAAAGACAGCAAGCGTGAGGATGGCAATGATCTGATTCTTCAGACAGCGAAGGCGGGTCAGAGTCTTACGGTTAAAATTAGTTCCTGCCAGGAAGAATGGGAAGAATACCAGTGTCCTTGGTATGCTTAAAAAGTTGCCCGGCAGACCCAGGCAGCCGATGAGAAGTCCTGCAAGTATCGAAAGGAACATATAATGTGGCAGTTTTTTCACCAATGGGGTCAGCAGTCTCCACAGAAAAAGCGCCTGAATATACCACAAGGAGAATTTCGGATACATCAGATAGAGTCCGGTCGGCTTGTGGATGATCAGAACATATAGCAGATAATAAATAAGTTCATATACAATATATGGAATGGCAAGTTTCTTAAAAAGAGCGGTAAAAGAAAGCACTCTTTTTGAAAAGTAACCAGAGATAAAGATAAAGGCTGGCATATGAAAAGAAACGATCAGCCATTTCAGAGTATATAAGAATGCATTATTATCGTAACCTGGTTCAATAAAATGTCCGATAACCACCAGTACAATCAACAGTGCTTTATAGTTATCGAATAGATAATCCCTGTGTTTTGTATTAAGCAACATGACTTTAAACTCCTACTAGATCCATTTTTTGCTTAATACATTCTACTACCGGCTGGAAAATCGGACAAGAAGTAAAATGGATAAAAAAATTTACGAAATATTCACATTTTTGTAACATTTTCAATAATATGGCATTATTGAGGTGCGACCAATATCGTTGTTGCAAGGTTCGTCAGCTCCGAATTATCATTGCCAGCGTCAAGCAAAGAAGAAGTGCTGATCGGAACATTCACAGTCGTCTCTTCACCGTAGGTAGGAGCAGCAGCGTATTTCTCCATTGCCTGGACAAGACCAGCGGATGCTTCTTCTATAGAATAATAGGTCCCCTGCTCAAATTCTGCGTATGCATCGGCGAAACTATGGTTTGGAGTGGTTGTGATGTCAACCGTGTAACTATAGATGCCGGATTCTTTATGTGGGATACCTACCGTATACTGGCACTGTTTCAGAATTGTCTTCAATGCTTCCTTATATCTTGGAATATAAGCCTCGCTCATATCAGACGGTGGATCGAATACATCCTCTTCATACCATGCAAGTGCTTCTTCTTCAGTTCTGTCCGTATGTTTTGCGAATTGCGTGACTTCTCCTTTAAATGAAGCGTCCAGATACGCATTGATGAAGTCATAGGTATTCAGAATGTCGCAGACCATGTTGTATGGTTCCATATATCCATGGAGTGCATGGGACAAGAAGGTATTCATACTGTCGGAGGTGATAGAGTATGTGTCTCCTTCTTTTGTTACATCAAGAGTAGATAAGATCTCATCATCATACACAGGGGAATCTGCCAGAATCTTGGCATCTTCTTTCAGTATAGTACTGGCTGCTTCGGTAAGATCGGCTGTCTCAAGGGAGGCAAGCAGGTCTGTGTTGTCGGATTTTAAAGTATCCGAGATGTTAATAGGAGTGTAGGTGAGCTGGACCGAGTAGTTTCCATTTTCCAATTTTTTTGATTTTGATACTTCAAACTTAATTGCCTTGAAGGAGTTCTGCATGAATTCCAGATAAGGCTCTCTTAATTCTTCCGGAAATTGAAGTATGAATGATTCATTGCTCTCGGCGATTCCGTCTTCCAGAAGAGCAGTGAAGTTGTCCGTATCTTTCTCTTTCATGGACGTAATCTGTTCTCCTACGTACTCTTCGGCAGAATTCTGGCTGCAGCCTGCTAACAGGATAAGAGCGAGCAGGCATGGAATAAGGGATATTAATTTTTTCATAGCAATGCCCTGATATCTTTCGATATTCCTTTCATTTAAAGATTGTAATCATTATAATTATTGTATCATTCGGAAAATCCATCTTCAATAGATGAGGCGATAAGTTTTGGGTAAGTTGTAACAGTTCAGCCCGCGCCATTCGCAAAACGCATCTGCGATGCTTCTCCGCTGCTACGCAGTTCTTTTTGCTCATAAAATGGCGCTCTGCTCATAAGCCGGATTGTGTGTTCATTCATGCAAGCATGATTCGCCCACAATCCGGCTTATGGCTGAACTGTTACGGTAAGTTTGAAATGCAAGAAATATTACTGGAAAAACGTATCCATTTTATATATAATAGAGTAACAGGTCAAACATACGAAAAGGAGATGTATTCATGGAAATGTTATCAATTGAGAAAGAATTACAGGGAAACTCTTATCCGGGACGTGGAATTATTATTGGAAGAAGTGCAGACGGCACCAAGGCGGTAACCGCATATTTCATTATGGGAAGAAGCGTGAACAGCCGTAACCGTATATTTGTAGAAGAAGGAGAGGGAATCCGCACACAGGCATTCGATCCGGCGTTACTGACAGATCCAAGCCTGGTTATCTATGCGCCGGTACGTGTATTAGGCAATAAGACAATTGTAACTAATGGCGATCAGACGGATACCATCTATGAAGGTATGGACAAGCAGATGACGTTCGAACAGTCATTAAGAAGCAGGGAATTCGAGCCGGATGGTCCGAATTATACACCAAGAATCTCAGGAATCATGCATATTGAGAATGGAAAATATAACTATGCGATGTCTATCTTAAAGAGCAATAACGGTAATCCGGACAGTTGCAACCGTTATACGTTCGCATATGAGAATCCGGCAGCAGGAGAAGGCCATTTCATTCATACTTATATGCACGATGGCAATCCGCTCCCAAGTTTTGAAGGAGAGCCGAAGCTGATTGCGATTGGCGATGACATGGACGCATTTACAGATATGTTGTGGAACAGCCTGAATGAGGAGAATAAGGTTTCACTTTTTGTACGTTATATTGATATTGCAACAGGAACTTATGAGACAAAGATTGTTAATAAGAATCAGTAGGAGGAGTGAATAGAATATGAAAGAATTAGAATTAAAATATGGCTGTAATCCGAATCAGAAACCATCTAAGATCTACATGGCGAATGGTGGGGAACTTCCAATCCAGGTATTGAATGGAAGACCGGGATATATTAACTTCCTGGATGCATTCAACGGCTGGCAGTTGGTAAAGGAACTTAAGAAAGCGACCGGACTTCCGGCTGCAACTTCCTTCAAACACGTATCACCTGCAGGAGCGGCAGTTGGGCTTCCGCTTAGCGACACCCTTGCTAAGATCTACTGGGTAGATGATCTTGGAGAATTGTCGCCTCTGGCATCCGCATATGCAAGAGCAAGAGGCGCAGACCGTATGTCTTCTTTTGGAGACTTTATCTCTCTGTCGGATGTCTGTGATGTGGATACTGCCAGATTAATTAAGAGGGAGGTATCTGACGGTGTAATTGCACCTGGATACGAGCCAGACGCATTAGAGATCCTGAAAGCGAAGAAAAACGGTAACTACAATGTGATTCAGATTGACCCTGAGTATGTACCGGAGCCACTGGAGCACAAGGATGTATTTGGCATCACTTTCGAACAGGGAAGAAATGAACTGAAGATTGATGAGGAATTCTTCTCTAATATCGTAACAGAGAATAAGGAATTGACAGAGCAGGCTAAGATTGATCTGGCAATCTCCATGATTACGTTGAAATACACACAGTCTAATTCCGTATGCTATGTAAAAGACGGACAGGCAATCGGTATCGGAGCAGGACAGCAGTCCAGAATTCACTGTACTCGTCTTGCAGGGCAGAAGGCTGACAACTGGTGGTTAAGACAGTCTCCGCAGGTTATGAATCTTCCGTTCGTAGATTCTATCAGACGTGCAGACAGAGATAATGCAATTGATCTGTATATCGGCGAGGATTATATGGACGTGCTTGCAGATGACGCATGGCCGAAGATTTTCAAGGAGAAGCCGGAAGTGTTCACAAGAGAAGCAAAGAGAGAATGGCTTGATCAGTTGACAGATGTGGCACTTGGCTCTGATGCTTTCTTCCCATTTGGTGATAATATCGAGCGGGCGCATAAGAGCGGCGTGAAGTACATTGCACAGCCGGGCGGATCAGTGAGAGATGATAATGTGATTGATACATGTAATAAGTATGGAATGGTGATGAGTTTTACGGGAATCCGGTTGTTCCATCATTAGAATTTTTTGGAAATATATGGGTTGGGAGTGTACGGCAGAATGCGGAGGTGGTGCTTCGTATCCGGGGCGCTTGCTTGTAATCCGTAACTATGAAAAACAGGAAAATTGTGGAACCGGGCATATTCGGTGAGAAGGTTTGATACCTTCTCGCCTCAGATGCCCTTGATTTTTGTACTGGTGGTACAAAAATCATCCACAATTTTCCTGTTTTTTATACTAACGGATTACTAAGCGCGCTCTACGGATACGAAGCACCACCTCCGCATTCTGCCTGGCATTCGCAAGCGGGAATATATTTCATGAGGGGAATTCGTGGGAGTGTGAGTGGGGAAGGTTATCATGAGGTAGAGCGGAACCTCGCAGCATCTTCCCCCTCCCCTCTTCCCCTGCGGCTGCAAAAACTACAAATCCTAAAAAGTGTATTCTTCTTAGAACATCCCCATTTCTTTGTAGATTACTTTATTCGACAGAATTCGCTAAAATATTCACAAAGGAAGGTGATGTGGATGTCTATTGCGGAGATTCTGATGATCTCGGTTGGGTTGTCATTGGATGTGTTTGTGGCGGTGACTTACATTAGTGTAGGGTTTTCGAAGATCAGAGTGAAGAATGTGATTGGCTTAAGCCTGCTATTTGGCGGGGTGCAGCTTGGCGGTCTGCTTGTCGGGAATCTGGTTACATTGCTTCCGATTCTTCCGGGGGCGCACAGGCAGAATGTGGCAGATGGCTGGGAAGGAATTACAGTTCTGATTTTTGCAGGTCTTGGCATATATATGGTCTGTAAAGGGATTAAGCGGGAGAATGTACTGGAACGGCGCAAAGATGTAATTGAATGGAAGACTACGACGGTTCTGGCATTGCTTACGAGTGTTGATGCTTTTTTGGCGGGAGTTGGTCTGGGATTCCTGGATATAGAGATGATTATCCAGTCGGTTACATTGTTTCCGGTAACAGTGGTATTGGTGATATTGGGAGTGTTTGTGGGATACCGGCTGGGACTTGAGCATACACGGTATGCGTACTGGTGCGGAGGGGTGTTGCTTCTGATTGCCAGCATGGATGTAATGATTTATTACTATATATAATATTTCTGGATATTGAGAGAGAATAAGGAGGAATTTGTTATGGGTACATTGACACATAAGGCGGCAAGAGGTGCATATGGAGTAGCGGTTGATCTGGCTTTGAAGCATGTGAATAAGGATCGAGAGAAAGGGTTTCTGCAGATGGTGGATCTGACGGAGCGTTATATGGGAGATGCATTTTCGGCGGAGAGTTATGAGGCGGCAAGGCGTCTGATACAGAATCCGGATAACAAATGGATGAAATATGTTAACCGTGCGCTGGATGAACTGGACCCTCATGTGGTAAAACAGACCGCTCTGAATTTAGGGTATGAGGCGGCATTTCATGGAACTAAGACGATTCGCCAGAAGAGGGTAGAGCATGGATGTAATATTCCGTGGCTGATTCTGATGGACCCGACCAGTGCATGTAACCTGCATTGTACCGGATGTTGGGCAGCGGAATATGGGAATCGGCTGAATCTTACATATGAGGAAATGGACAGTGTGATCACTCAGGGGAAAGAATTGGGGATTTATTTCTATATGTATACGGGTGGAGAGCCTCTAGTAAGAAAAGAAGACATTATTAAGTTGTGTGAGAAACATAATGATTGCGCTTTTCATGCATTTACCAATGGAACGCTGGTGGATGATGCATTCTGCGAGGAGATGAGCAGGGTGGGGAACTTGTCTTTGTCTATCAGTCTGGAAGGATTTGAAGAGGTTAACGATCTTAGAAGGGGCGCAGGAGTCTATGATAAAGTCATGCATGCAATGAATCTGTTGAAGAAGCATGGACAGATATTTGGAACATCAATCTGCTATACCAGTAAGAATGTGGAGACGGTAACGTCAGATGAATTCCTGGATCTGATCATTGAGAAGGGCTGCAGATTCACCTGGTATTTCCATTATATGCCGGTGGGAAATGAGGCGGCTGTGGAGTTGATGCCTACCAAAGAGCAGCGGGAGTATATGTATTATAGAGTCAGGGAGATTCGTTCGATGGAAGGCGGTAAGCCAATCTATGCGATGGATTTCCAGAATGACGGGGAATTCGTAGGAGGATGTATTGCCGGCGGAAGGAATTACTGCCATATCAATCCGAATGGAGATGTGGAGCCATGTGTATTCATTCATTATTCAGGGGCGAATATTCGGGAGGTTTCCTTACTGGAGGCGTTAAAGCAGCCGCTGTTCATGGCTTACAGGGATAATCAGCCATTTAATAACAACCACTTAAGACCGTGCCCGATGCTTGAGAATCCGGAGATCTTACAGAGAATGGTTGAAGAGACGGGAGCGAAGTCTACGGATTTGCAATCACCGGAATCTGTAGAGCATCTATGTGGTAAATGTCATGAATACGCAGCAGAATGGAAAGAATCTGCAAACCAGCTTTGGGCAGCGCATCCGAGGCATAAAGAGGGCTATCAGAATTATAAGAATGAACATGAGAAAGCGAATTAAGAATGTAGTTTCAGGATTGGCAGGTTACCTTGCCTGTCAATCTCCCTCTGTGCTATAATATTCCGAAATTATAATGAGTGAGAATGATGATGAGAATTACGATAGGATAAAGGTGATTGGATGGAGCGTAGGAGCGAGATGACGAAGGCGCTGCTGGGCGAGAAGTTTAAAGAACTGGTAGTGGAGAAGTCGTTTGACAAACTGACTATTAAGATGATTACAGATGCGGCAGGCGTTATAAGACCGACATTTTATAATTATTTTCAGGACAAATACGAAGTTATGGAATGGCTCCTCAACGAAGATATATTCAAAAGCGTAACAGAACTTATTGATATGGAGATGGATGTAGAGGCCATGAAGATGCTGTTCCGCAAGTTTGAGTTGGACAAAGCATATTATGCGAAGGTATTCGAAGTGGAAGGGCAGAACTCCTTTGAAGAGATGTTGTTCGATCGGGTATATAAACTGGTTGAGAAGATCATAAAAAAGCATCCTCTGAAAGTGGAAGATAAATCCGAGATTATCAGTGAGGAGATATTTTTAAAATTTCAGACCATTACATTGGTGAATGGGATAAAATATTGGATTACTTACGATAAAAAGCAGATATCTGCGGATGAGGCACTTAAGTTTTATGAATTCCTTATGACGCATTCGTTGTTGGATATTGTGGATAATGATATATGGGACAAGGTTATTAATTAGGAAGCGTCTTGATTAATACCTTGTTTTTTTGCGGAATGTTAAAAAGGGACAGGGCAAATTCAATTGGGGACGGGGGTTTTTTAGATTTCCCCCGTCCCCAATTG
>NZ_JBNPMC010000038.1:0-32401 GCF_050313795.1 Bariatricus sp. SGI.154 | reverse complement strand
AACTTATTAAATGAAGCGCTTTCTAAAGAAGGATACACTTGTGAACAGGCATTTTCCGGTACAGAAGCCCGTATGCTGCTTGGGATGAATACATATACATTGGTAATGCTGGATCTGATGCTGCCGGGCATCTCCGGCGAGGAGGTTCTGGCAGAGATACGCAGAAAAGGAAATATACCGGTTATTGTACTGACGGCAAAAGGAGATCTGGATGAGAAAATTAATCTTCTGACCAACGGTGCTGATGATTATATTACGAAGCCATTCGAAATTAAGGAAGTCATTGCTCGTGTGCAGGTGCAGCTTCGTCACGCGGCGCAGGAATCTCCCATAACGTCCGCACAGCATACGTTGACTTACCGGGGACTGACGCTAGATAAGGATACCTTTCAGGTGAGTGTTGAAGGAAAGATACTTCCGAAGATTACGAGACAGGAATTCGCCATTTTGGAACTATTGCTGCGACGTCCTAAGCAAGTATTTAGCAAGGAAGATATCTTTGAGTATGCCTGGGAAGAGCCGTATATGGGAGAGACGAAGACGCTAGATGTTCATATCAGCAATATCCGAAAGAAGATTAAGGCTGTTTCGCAGGAGGAATATATTGAGACGGTATGGGGAATCGGATACCGGCTTCACCCATAGTATCAGAGGATTATCTTTACTCTTTTTTTACTATTTATTTGCGTTCGATTAGGATTCAATCCGTAATATAAATGGCAGATAAGAAAAACGCAGATAAAAGCGCATCAAAGGAGTGTCATGAAATGAGTGAGATATTATTACAAACCATTGGCCTGACCAAACAATATGGACATCATAAAGCGGTGGATCATGTGAACATTCATATTAAGAAAGGTGCTATCTATGGATTCATTGGAAGAAATGGAGCGGGAAAGACCACTTGTCTTAAGATGATCAGCGGTCTTGCCAAGCCGACTAGCGGTGAGATCGAGATGTTTGGTTACAAAGGCAAGGATCTGGGAAGGATTCGTACCAGGGTTGGCTGCCTGATTGAATCACCGGGGCTATATGGAAACATGGATGCCTATGAGAATCTAAAGATTAAGTGCAAGCTTTTTGGTATTCATAAAGACAACTATATAGAAGAAATCTTACGTGTTGTGGGTCTTTCTGATGTGGGGAAGAAAAAGACGAAGCATTTCTCATTAGGAATGAAGCAAAGACTGGGTATCGGGCTTGCGCTTGTGGGTGAACCGGATTTATTGGTTCTGGATGAGCCAATCAATGGACTGGATCCACAGGGAATTGCAGAAGTCAGAGATATTATCCAGAAACTAAGAGATGAGAGGAATATGACCATCTTGATTTCCAGTCACATTTTAGAAGAATTGTCTAAGATCGCAACAGACTATGGAATCATTCACAATGGAAGTCTGCTGCAGGAATTGACCCGGGAAGAATTGATGAGCCGCTGCAGTGAGAGAATTGAAGTGATTCTGGATGAGCCGGAAAAGGCACTTCCGATACTGGATGCATTAGGATTTGCCAACTATCAGGTTATAGATAAAGAACATATCCATATATTTGAACGGCTAAGTGAGAGTGCTGTTCTTAATATGGAACTGGCGAAAGCAGGAATTCCAATTAAAGGAATCCAGGTAACCAGTGAGGAACTGGAGGCTTATTTCTTGAATCTGACAGGAGGTGCACAGAATGCTTAATATGATAAAGATGGATATATACAGAATGTTCCGGACAAAGAGTCTCTATGTAATATGGATCATTATGGCAGTGGCTGTCATAATTACTACATATATGTCGAAAATCGATTACGATGCAATACAAGAAGAAATGAATAGACAACAGGCAGTAGTAGAGGAAGAACAGGCAGAAGAGCAGGTGAATCTTGGAATGACAGTGGTCCTTCCTACGCAGCCGGGAGAAATGGTTACGGTGTTTGACTTGTTCTATGCGAATACACAGGCGAAGTTTATTGCGTTGTTCCTTGTGATTTTTGCGGTAATCTTTGGTACGGCAGATATAAATAGCGGATATATTAAGAATATCGGAGGGCAGGTCAGAAACCGAGGGCATCTGGTGCTTGCCAAGATGGTATCATTACTGGCATACACCATTCTTAGCATGGCCGGATATGTACTTCTCCAAGTGGTTGCAAATCAGATCATCTTTGGAAAGATCGAATTAGGAAATACAAAAGAATTCTTACTATATCTGGGTGCGCAGACAGCATTGCACTATGCGTTGGTGATTATCAGTATGGCACTTGCAGTAGTGATTCGAAGCAATGTGATCAGTATGGTAATCGTTATCTGTCTGTGTATGAATATGATGATGATTCTCTACAGTGCAGTAGATAATCTGATTCACAAAGCCGGAGCCAAAGACTTTCAGTTGATTGAGTATACAGTGACAGGGAAGATTGCGATGCTTCCAATGGGACCGACGGGCAGCGAGTGTGTACAGGCGGTTGTGATTGCTCTGGGATTTGTCATTGTTATGATACTGGCAGGCAGTGCAATATTCAGAAAGAGGGATATATAGAAAGTGAGATTATAAGGGTATGTATATAGTAATTGGGATTCTGGCAGGAATCATATTGATACAAACATACATTTTGTGGAAATTCCAGCGGCAGGTGAAAGACATCTGCCGCCAATTGGCGTTTCTGATTCATAACGAAAGTAATATGATTATTACGCATGAGATAGATAGTGGAGGAATCGGAGAACTATCGGAACTTTTGAATGAATTCTTGGCGTTGAGACGAAAGGAGAGAAAGGAATATCTGGAGAAAGAGAAGATCATTGCTGATACATACACCAACCTTTCTCACGATATCCGTACACCGCTGACTTCTCTGGATGGGTATTTCCAACTCATGGAGACCAGTGAGAGTCCGGATGACCAGAGACGATATATGAGAATTATTCAGGAGAGAATCGAAAGTCTCAAGGAGATGCTAGAAGAGTTATTTACCTTTACAAAGTTGAAAAATGACTCCTATCAATTGGAAATGTCCAGATGCTGTATCAATCGTATTTTAAAAGAAATGATATTTTCTTATTATGAGGAGTGGATGCAGCTTGGAATAATGCCAGAGATTGAGATTACAGAAGAATTGCTTTATCTGGAGGGGAATGAACAAGGGCTTCGCAGAGTAATCCAGAATATTATTAAAAATGGTCTGGATCACGGAGAAAAACGGATTAGGATTCAACTGCATAAGCAGATTGTGGATCGTAGGGCGCAGGTTGTGTTCCGGATCAGTAACCGGGTGAAAAATCCAGAAAATATTGACATAAGCCAAGTGTTTGAACGATTCTACAAAGCAGATGCCGCCAGAAGTAAGACGTCTACGGGGCTAGGTCTTTCTATTGCGAAAGAACTGGTGATACGGATGAATGGAGAGATTGAGGCGAGGATTGAGGGGGATGAATTCTGTGTGGAGATGAGGTTTCCTTGTGAAACATAAAAATATCGCCTTTTTAATGAATAAATTCAAAATATCGCCTTTTTTGATGAATAAAAATGCCGGTAGATTTATAGGAACATTGGAAAGAATTATAATGACTATTTTTATTTCTATCAATCAATATAATCATTGTGATGATATACAATGGAGTAGATATAAGAGTTGCCTATCAATTAAGATTTTAAGAGGCGAAAGATTTGTCAGATCATCATATGCAAATAAAAAAACAGCCACTGACGGTATGGCTGTTTTTTGTACGCATATTCTCTATCTATTAAGCAATTCCGTTTACGGCTTTTGCTAAACGGGAAATCTTTCTAGAGCATGTGTTCTTGTGATAAACACCCTTGCTTCCTGCTTTGTTGATCTCAACGATTGCAACCTTTAATGCAGCTTTTGCAGCCTCAGCATCTTTGTTCGCTACAGCTGTTTCAACTTTCTTAATGCAAGTTTTTACTTTAGATTTGATTGCTTTGTTTCTAGCAGCTTTTGTTTCGTTTACTAAGATTCTCTTCTTTGCAGATTTGATATTAGCCAATTTGTCCACCTCCAATATCTTTTATTTCGATTGTATCGATTGTGAATTTGAATTCGTTAGAGCCGGACACGGACGTTCTAACGAAACATACGAATTTATTTTAGGGCAAGGAATGATTTCTGTCAATACATATTTCTCAAAATATTGTAAAAACTAGGATATATGTGATTATTTAGTTGGAGGATATTAGGGATGATTGAGAAGTATAGTATTCGGACGGATTTGGCGCTTGAGGATAAGGAGAGGTTTGAGTCAGATCATGTGGAGGTTCAGGGGGTGTCTCTGGAGGAGAAGTACGATGAGGAGCGGGAGATCAAAGTGACTACCGTGAAGATTGAGACGGAGAATGGTGCAAAGATTATGAAGAAGCCAGTGGGAACCTATATTACGATGGAGGCTCCGAATATGGCAGTGCCGGATGAGGACTATCATGAGGAGATATCGAAGGAACTTGCAATGTTTTTGGAGCGGTTTATCAAAGCGGATAAGGAAGATTACTCTGTTCTGGTTGTGGGGCTGGGAAACCGGAAGGTGACGCCGGATGCGCTGGGACCATATGTGGTGGATAACCTTAATATTACTAGGCATATTGTGAAAGAATATGGAAAGTATGCGATGGGAGAAGAAAATGTACGCCTGATCAGTGCCATCGTTCCGGGAGTGATGGCTCAGACAGGGATGGAGACAGTGGAGATTGTCAAGGGGATTGTCCGAGAGACGAAGCCGGACCTCATGATAGCGGTGGATGCTCTGGCGGCACGAAGTTCTAAGAGACTGAACCGGACGATTCAGATCTCGGATACGGGGATTAATCCGGGATCTGGTGTGGGGAATCACAGGAATGCGATTACGGAAGAGACGGTTGGGATTCCGGTGATTGCCATTGGCGTACCGACAGTAGTGGATGCTGCGACGATTGTCAATGATACCATGGAGAATCTGATTGCGGCGCTGGAAAGTTCGGAGACTCTGCGGGGCGTTGGCGTGGTGATGCAAGGGTACAATGCGGCAGAGAAGTATGAACTGGTGAAGGAATTGATCTCTCCGCATCTGAATGGTCTCTTTGTGACTCCGAAGGATATTGATGAGACGGTTAAGAGAATCAGTTATACCATATCAGAAGCGCTGAATATGCTCTTTTTGGGAGGACATGCTCATAATCAGGAAGAAAGTCTCATATAGTGTTAAGACATGAAGTGAAAAAAGTGCTGTCTGTGTGAATGCAGACAGCAGTTCTTAGATGGAGTGATGATGTGGGACAGAAACAGCGGATTAGCCGTATAATTATTGTGATAATCCTGGGAATTCTGGCTGTGTATGCCTGTATGCATATTCGGGTATCTCTGGGAATAGAGAAGCGAAGTCAGACAAGGATTAACCGGATATTAATGGATCAAGCGAAGCGGTCATATCTGACAGGATTTGCATATATTGAGGAAGGGAAGGAAGAGTCCCTTAAGGATTGGGTAACGGAGGCGGCAATGGGATTCATTCCGCTTGGAACATATGTGGAGGGAAAGGAAGCTTCCCATACGGATGTGGAAGATCAAGAGACCTATCAGATGATTGTGGCGCAGCAGGCAAATGATGAGAATGCGGTGGATGAGAATGGGCAGTTGATTCTTAATGATGACCCGGTGCCAGAAGTAGTACAGACCTCCGGAACACCAATTGATACGTCGATGGAGAATCTGATGAACTATGAGTATCTGGTTGGAAATTTTTATACGATTGATTCGAATACGATGGCTGATCCTGAACTTCTGAATGCAGAGAAGTTAATGGGGAAGGACATGACGATTGACCAGTCAGGCGATGGACCTAGAGTGTTGATTTATCATACCCATTCTCAGGAGGCATTTGCAGATTCAGTGGAAGGGGATGTTAATACGACAATTGTGGGAATCGGCTCATATCTGACAGAACTTCTGAATAATACTTACGGAATCCAGACGCTTCATCATGAAGGAGTTTATGATCTGGTGAATGGACAATTAGATCGCAGCATGGCTTATGAATTGGCAGAACCGGAGATTCAGGCGATTCTCCAGGAGAACCCGAGTATTGAGGTGGTCATTGATCTGCATAGAGATGGTGTAGCAGAGGGAACCCATCTGGTCACTGAGATCAATGGAAAACCAACTGCACAGATCATGTTTTTCAATGGATTGAGCAGGACGCGGGCAAACGGGAATATCAGTTATCTTCCGAATCCATATATTGAAGATAACCTTGCATTTTCATTACAACTTCAGATAGCGGCGACCAATCAATTTCCTGGATTTACCCGTCATATTTACTTGAGAGGGTATCGGTATAATATGCATTTTAAGCCGAAAACTCTTCTTGTGGAGGCAGGAGCGCAGACCAATACGGTGGAGGAGATGCGTAATGCCATGGAGATTCTGGCAGCCACACTACATAATGTACTTGTAAAGTCAAATACCCCGCAGCAAACTACGGGCATCGAAATTGAAGCGCAGTAGAGTTGCGTGGTATTTGACCCTCGCGGCATTCGCCAAATGCGTGTGCAAGCACCCGCGCTTGGCTCATTGCTCGTGGGAATAAAATATGTTTGAACAAGGCTACATTTTGTGCTAAGATATTGGCAGTATGGAAAAGTTTGCCCATTTGTCAGTATTGTATGTACTGGAAGTTGGCAGACTTTGCCTGATGATGTAGAGGAAATGTTAGAAAGGATATATAGGAATGGCGAAAAAGAATACATATGATGCAGATAGTATTGCCATATTAGAAGGACTGGAAGCGGTTCGGAAACGACCAGGAATGTACATCGGAAGTGTCTCTGCCAAAGGATTGAATCACTTAATCTATGAGATTGTGGATAATGCAGTGGATGAGCATCTGGCCGGATATTGTTCAGAGATTCGTGTGACGCTGGAAAAAGATGGTTCGGCAACGGTGGCTGATAACGGACGTGGAGTTCCGGTAGGGCTTCATGCAACTGGCGTATCCGCAGCAAGAGTTGTCTATACGACCCTTCATGCCGGCGGTAAGTTTGATGATTCTGTCTATAAGACAAGCGGTGGACTTCACGGAGTCGGCTCTTCGGTTGTGAATGCGCTGTCTACCCATATGGATGTGGAGATTAGCCGTGAGGGATATATTCATCATGACAGATATGAAAGAGGCAAACCGGTGATGGAATTGGAAGATGGTCTGCTGCCGAAGATCGGCAAGACCAGGAAGACCGGAACGAAGGTGAACTTTCTGCCAGATGATACGATATTCGAAAAGACGAAGTTCCGTGCGGAAGAAGTGAAGAGCCGTATGCATGAGACGGCTTATCTGAATCCTTCTCTTACGATTATATTTGACGATAAAAGAGGCAGTGAACTGGAACATATTGTATACCATGAACCGGATGGAATTCTGGGATTCATTAAGGATTTGAATTCTAAGAAGGAGATTGTCCATGAGCCAGTGTATTTTAAAGGAGAAGCAGAAGGTATCGAAGTGGAAGCAGCATTCCAGTATGTGAATGAGTTTCATGAGAATGTACTTGGTTTCTGTAACAATATCTATAATGCAGAGGGAGGAACCCATCTGACTGGATTCAAGACTACTTTTACAACCGTCATTAACCAGTATTCCAGAGAACTGGGAATATTAAAAGAGAAGGATGCGAACTTTACCGGAGCGGATGTGCGTAATGGTATGACGGCAATCATCTCAATCAAGCATCCGGATCCAAGATTCGAAGGGCAGACTAAGACGAAATTGGACAACCCTGATGCTGCGAAAGCATGTGGAAAAGTGACGAATGATGAGATCATCCGATATTTTGACCGAAATTTGGATACTCTGAAAAAGGTGATCGGATGTGCGGAGAAGGCGGCGAAGATTCGTAAGACGGAGGAACGTGCGAAGACGAATCTGTTAACGAAGCAGAAGTATTCCTTTGATAGTAACGGAAAACTGGCGAACTGCGAGAGCCGGGATGCCAGCAAGTGCGAGATATTCATCGTAGAGGGAGATTCTGCCGGAGGATCAGCTAAGACGGCGCGAGATAGGATGTATCAGGCGATTCTGCCGATCCGTGGTAAGATTCTGAATGTGGAGAAGGCAAGCATTGATAAGGTGCTGGCGAATGCAGAGATTAAAACGATGATTAATGCATTCGGTTGTGGATTTTCCGAAGGATATGGTAACGACTTCGACATCAGCAAATTACGTTATGACAAGATTATTATAATGGCAGATGCCGATGTGGATGGAGCACATATCTCCACGCTGCTTTTGACACTGTTCTATCGATTCATGCCGGAATTGATCTATGAAGGACATGTCTATATTGCAATGCCTCCTCTGTATAAAGCAATGCCGAAGAAAGGTGAGGAAGAGTATCTCTATGATGACAAGGCGCTAGAGCGTTACCGCAAGACATATGATGGTCCATTCACTCTTCAGCGCTATAAAGGTCTGGGTGAGATGGATGCCGAGCAGTTGTGGGAGACAACACTGAATCCAGAGACACGTATTCTGAAATTAGTAGAGATTGAGGATGCAAGGATGGCCTCTAGTGTTACCGAGATGCTGATGGGGACAGAAGTGCCGCCAAGACGGACATTCATCTACGAGAATGCAACGGAGGCAGAGTTGGATATATAAGTTAGGTACACCACATTTGTTAGTTTGGGACGTAGTAAAAGTGCATTTTACTACGTCCCTAAAAGGAGAAAAATATGCAGGATTCACAGATTATTAGAACTGAATATTCGGATGTCATGAAGAAATCATACATCGATTACGCCATGAGTGTAATTGTGGCGAGAGCCTTGCCGGATGTCAGGGATGGATTGAAACCGGTACAGCGGCGAACCCTTTATGATATGTATGAACTGGGTATCCGTTACGATAAGCCTTATCGGAAATGTGCCCGTATCGTGGGAGATACCATGGGTAAATACCACCCTCACGGAGACAGTTCCATCTATGAAGCACTGGTGGTTATGGCGCAGGATTTCAAAAAAGGGATGATTCTGGTTGACGGGCACGGTAACTTCGGTTCCATTGAAGGAGACGGGGCTGCTGCCATGCGTTATACAGAGGCGCGCCTTGCGAAGATTACGCAGGAAGCATACCTGGCAGACTTGGATAAAGATATCGTAGACTTTATGCCGAACTTTGATGAGACGGAAAAAGAACCGGAGGTACTGCCAGTGCGGATTCCTAACTTGCTGGTCAATGGTGCCGAAGGTATTGCCGTAGGTATGGCGACCAGCATTCCGACGCACAATTTGGGAGAAGTCATTGATGCGGTAAAAGCCTATATGAAGAATGATGAAATCAGCACAAAACAGTTGATGAAATACGTCAAAGGTCCGGATTTCCCAACGGGTGGAATTGTGGTTAATAAAGATGATCTTCTGAATATCTATGAGACAGGGACAGGCAAGATCAAGATCCGCGGCAAGGTAGAGGTAGAAGAGATGAAGGGCGGCAAGAAACGCCTGGTCATTACAGAGATTCCTTACACTATGATCGGTGCCGGGATTGGGAAATTCCTGAATGATGTCTGTGCGTTGGTAGAATCTAAGAAGACCAGTGATATCGTGGATATTTCGAATCAATCTTCCAAAGAAGGAATCCGAATCGTGATTGAGTTGAAGCGTGGAGCAGATATCGAGAACCTGACCAATATGCTTTATAAGAAGACACGTCTTGAGGATACTTTCGGTGTGAATATGCTTGCCGTTGCAGATGGTAGACCGGAGACCATGGGGATTAAGAAGATCATTGAGCATCATGTGGATTTCCAGTTTGAACTGGCGACCAGGAAGTATCAGACACTTCTGAATAAAGAGAAGGACAAGAAAGAGATTCAGGAAGGTCTGATGAAAGCGTGCGATGTAATTGATTTGATTATCGAGATCCTACGGGGAAGCCAGTCTGTGAAGGATGCAAAGGCTTGTCTTACGAATGGCGTAACAGATAACATTAAATTCAAGTCCGGCATTTCCAAGAAGATGGCAGCTATGCTCAGATTTACTGAGCGTCAGGCTACGGCAATCCTGGAGATGCGCCTGTACAAATTAATCGGTCTGGAAATCGAGGCTCTGATGAAAGAGCATGATGAGACGTTGAAGAAGATTGCGAGATATGAAGATATCCTGAATAATTATGACTCCATGGCAGATGTGATCATTGAAGATCTGGAGAAGATAAAGGCAGAATTCGCACGAAAACGCCGCACCATGATTGAAAATGCTGAAGAAGCAGTCTACGAAGAGAAGAAGATTGAGGAGCAGGAAGTGATCTTCCTGATGGACCGCTTTGGCTACGCGAAGACGATAGATACGAATATATATGGCAGGAATAAAGAGGCTGCGGATACAGAGAATAAATATGTGATTTCTTGTATGAATACGGGAAAAGTCTGCCTGTTTACCAATACAGGAAAGATGCATCAAGTCAAAGTCCTGGATCTGCCTTATGGAAAGTTCCGTGACAAGGGACTGCCGATAGATAATGTAAGTAATTATGACAGCACGCAGGAAGAGATTGTGTATATCTGCGATGCAGAACAGATGCGTTATGCAAGGCTGCTGTTTGCGACGAAGCAGGGCATGATTAAGAAGGTGGAAGGAACCGAATTCCAAGTGGCAAAAAGAACCATTTCAGCAACAAAACTTCAGGCGGAAGATGAAGTGATCAGCGTTCAGGTAATCAGCGAGAATCAGAATGTAGTTCTTCAGACGAAGGATGGATATTTCCTGAGATTTACTGCCATGGAAGTGTCTGAGAAGAAGAAAGGCGCCATCGGCGTGAGAGGAATCAAACTTCGCAAGAATGATGAACTGGAACAAGTATATCTTTTTGAAGAGGGTACAGAAGCAAAGGTGACCTATGGTGAGAAGGAAGTGACACTGAACCGGCTGAAGATGGCGAAGAGAGATGGGAATGGAACAAAAGCAAGAGTATAGAAAGAAGGGACACAGTACTTATGATACAGGACATTTGCCCCCATCATTATAAAAATGAATATCATCCAATGGCGCCAGACAAGAATAGTTTCTTGCTCTGTTATGACGGTCGAAAGGTTTTAGTAAGGCATAAGAATGATGAGATTATATTTCCTGCCTTTGAAGAGGCAGAAGCAGGGAATGACAGGGATAAACTTTACAAAGATTATACATATCTATTTGCAATAGACGGTATGCGTTTCTATCTTGGGAATCATGTATCCTGTGATGCTTTGAATGAGTATGTCTGGGAGGATACGCAGATCTTCCGGAATGCGAATCCAAAGTACATGGGATTTGCCGGAATTACGGGCTGGCAGCTTCATAGATGGTACGAAAGCCATCGGTATTGTGGACGATGCGGCAAGTCATTGGTGAAAGATGTGAAAGAGCGTATGCTGTATTGCCCTGAATGTCATAATATGGAATATCCCAAGATCTGTCCGGCGGTAATTATTGCCGTGACTCATGGCAATCGTCTTCTGATGTCTAAATATGCCGGGCGGGAGTATAAGAAGTATGCACTGCTTGCCGGATTTGCGGAGATTGGGGAGACCATTGAAGAGACGGTAAAGCGTGAAGTAATGGAAGAGGTCGGACTAAAGGTGAAGAATATTACCTATTATAAGAGCCAGCCTTGGTCATTTACAGATACCTTGCTGTTGGGATTCTTCTGTGAATTAGACGGGGAAGAAAATATCACGCTGGATCGAGAAGAACTGGCGTTGGCAGAGTGGTTTGAAAGGGAAGAGATTCCTGTGAAACCAGATGATTGCAGCCTGACGAATGAGATGATGATGGCATTTAAAAATGGAATAAAATAACTGTACAGAATGTGAAAAGGATGAGTAAAAAGTAATTCTACTCATCTTTTTCTTTTTTCTTTATTTTGGTCACATCAGGGATTGTTTCTTCGTTATAATTATTAGAACGTTCAAAATAAGCGCGAAAAAAGGATGTGAGAAAAATGCAGAATGCAAGCGACAGCCAGAAACTGGAAAAACTGTATGAACGATACGAACAGAAAATGTATGCTGTGGCGTTTTCTATCCTGCATAATGAATGGCAGGCAGAGGATGCGGTGCAGGATCATTCGTAAGGCTGCTGAAAAATATAAGAAAACTGAAAGATATAGATAGCCCAAAAAGCCGTGCATATGTATTACATACGATTAAAACTGCTGCCATAGACCAATACAGAAGGAATCAGGCAGATTCAAAGAACTGTACTCCCATTAGGGACATAGAGATTGAGGATAAGCAGGATGAGATGATGAGAATCGTAGTAAGAATTGCAAATCAGACGGCGCTTGGCCAGTTGCTGGATTCTATCCCACGGGAATACAGAGAGGTAGTTATTTACAGATGTCTTCATCGGTTATCAGTAAAGGAAACAGCAGCAGTATTGGAAATCAGTGAGGCGGCAGTCCGGAAACGTCAGCAGAGAGCATTGCAGAAAATAAAGTCAATGATAGGAGATGAGAAATATGGGTTTACACGAATTTAATAATAAAAAGGAAGAATTCCCAGAGATTACATTAGAAGCATTTGATGCAATGAATAAGGATCACATTTTCTCGGCAGGATATCAGGCGAGAAAAGAGAAACTATTGGAAGCGGTTCGAGATAAAGAGAGAAGATATAAAGGCGGAAGATGTTATCAGTATCGGGTAGCCGCAGCAGTGGCAGCGGCAGTTGTTCTGATTCCCGGAACAGTATATGCGGCAAGTCAGATTTACAATATAACCGTACAAAAAGAGAAGTATCAGACTAGTGTGCATGTAAAGAAGAATGAAGAAGCCCCAAATGATAAAAAATATGTTCCGGTAAAGGTGGATTTTCATTATCTGCCGGAAGGCTGTGTGGAGACATGGACGGGGGAATGGAAATTCAATGTTCCTCAGGAACTTGAAGAAGGAAGTTATGCACACAGTGTAAGTTTCAATATAAAGAAAATGGATGTAGACGAGTATACGTTCATGGATCAGTTTTCGGTGGATTATAAAGAACTGACTGCTAATGAGCATCCGGTTATTCTGGTTCAAAAGGATGAATGCCTGGAATTTGACAAAAACATGTATGTTATATTTGAAGAATATGGCTATGTAGTGAATGCATTTCTGGGAAATGGAATTACAGAGGATGAGGCAATAAAAATAGCAAAGGGAATTACCCTGACAGAAACGGATCAAGAACACGCAGTTGCAGCAGAGTCACTAAAGGAAACTCTGGCAGAGGAAGCAGAGAAATCCAGTAATGAATTGCAGCCGACAGAGGTTATGGACGTGAATAATGAATGGCATGAAGTCGGAGAATGGCTGGAGGAATGGCAAGAAGATCCTGCTCTTAGTTCTGGTTATCGGTATAGGGTGACAAAAGTGGAAGTGCTGGATAATATCGGTATCTTAAGACAGGAGAATTTTGATACTCAGGGATGGGAGGATCTGCAGGAATTCGTGGATGCTGGTGGGAATCTTATGGCTTATGAGCGAGAGAACATTACATATGGTGATGGAGTGAACACAGTAGATACATATGGAGAATCAGAGACTGTTCAGAAGAAGTTCGTATATCTGACACTTGATATCGGCAGAAAAGAAGAGAAGGCAGAGAACGAGATGACGGATGAATATTGTGTGCTTTATCCAATCCGTTTTCTGCAATTAAAGAAGGATGGCGAGATCAAAGAAAGAGAGATGAATGAAGAACCGGTGTATTTTGACGCCTCCCTGACGAATCATGCAGATCCGCACTATTACTGGATAAAACTTAGCAGAGGAGAGACCGTAACCTGTCATCTGGGATACCTGGTAGATGAGGATAGGCTGGAGGAGATGTATCTGAGTACCAGTCCAAGTGGGGATGATAATGTGTTTATTGATATCAGGCAATAGGGAATGGAAAAGAAGGGTTTGAAAAAATGGATAAAATCCCTTGATTTTTCTGATATAAGGTGCTATACTACCTTACAGTTACATAAGGAAATCGGCAGAAGAGTGAACGAAAGTTCACTCTTCTTTGTTGATAAGGAGGAATTGTAGATTGGCGAAAAGAGAGATTTATGAACAGAAGACGGAAGAGATTCTGATGCCTATTGTAGATGAGCATGGATTCGAACTGGTGGATGTGGAGTATGTAAAAGAAGGCGGAACCTGGTATCTCCGTGCATATATTGATAAACCAGGTGGAATTACTGTTGATGACTGTGAAGTAGTAAGCCGGAGGCTTTCTGACATTCTGGATGAGAAGGATTATATTGATGATGCGTATATTCTGGAGGTGAGTTCACCGGGGCTTGGAAGACCTCTTAAGAAAGAAAAGGACTACAAGAGAAGTCTGGGAGAGGAAGTTGAGATCAGAACCTACCGCATGATTGAGAAGCAGAAAGAATTCACCGGAATTCTGAAGAGTTATGATGACAAGACGGTAACTATAGAGATGGAAGATGAGACTGTAAGAACATTTGAAAAAAGCGATATCGCGCTTATCCGTCTGGCGTTTGATTTTTAGATTAGGAGGAGAGATACAATGAACACAGAATTATTAGAAGCGTTGAATATATTGGAGAAGGAGAAGGATATCAGTAAAGAAACATTGCTGGATGCGATTGAGAATTCTTTGTTGAATGCCTGCAAGAATCATTTTGGCAAGGCTGATAATATCAAATTAATTATGGATAGAACAACCTGTGATTATCGGCTTTTTGCAGAGAAGACGGTTGTAGAAGAGGTAGAGGATAAACTAGAGCAGATCAGCCTGGAGGACGCAAAAGAGATTGACAGCCAGTATGAACTGGGAGACATTGTCCAGATTCCGATTGAATCCAAGTCATTCGGACGTATTGCCACACAGAATGCCAAGAACCTGATCTTACAGAAGATCCGTGAAGAGGAGCGCAAGGTAGTGTATGATCAGTATTTTGAAAAAGAGAAGGATATCGTGACTGGTATCGTTCAGCGCTATGTAGGTAAGAATGTAAGCATTAATCTTGGAAAAGCAGATGCAATGCTGACAGAGAATGAGCAGGTGAAAGGCGAAGTATTTAAGCCAACCGAGCGTATCAAGTTATATATCGTAGAAGTGAAGAATACAACCAAGGGACCGAAGATTCTGGTATCCCGTACACATCCGGAACTTGTAAAGCGTCTGTTCGAGGCAGAGGTGACAGAGGTTAAGGATGGAGTTGTAGAGATTAAGAGTATCGCCAGAGAAGCAGGAAGCAGAACGAAGATTGCAGTATGGTCTAATGATCCGGATGTGGATCCTGTTGGAGCATGTGTCGGCATGAACGGTGCGAGAGTCAATGCAATTGTAAATGAACTTCGTGGAGAGAAGATTGATATTATCAATTGGAGTGATAACCCGGGAATCTTGATCGAGAATGCATTAAGCCCGGCAAAAGTTATCTCCGTAATGGCTGATCCGGATGATAAGACAGCTAGCGTTATTGTTCCGGACTATCAGTTATCTCTTGCAATTGGTAAGGAAGGTCAGAATGCAAGACTTGCTGCAAGACTGACCGGATATAAGATTGATATTAAGAGTGAGACACAGGCGATTGAGTCTGGCGAACTGCCGGAGAACTATCTGGAACTGATGAGTGAGGGTGTATACGAAGAAGAGTATGAAGAGCCATACGAAGAAGAGTATACAGAAGAATATGCAGATGAGTATGCAGATGAGTATGCAGATGACTATAACGCAGAAGATGAGATCGTATTTGAAGAGATAGGTGAGGAATAGGTGATTATTTGGGAGCAAATAAAAAACTGCCGATGCGTAAATGCGTAGGCTGTCAGAAAATGAAGAGTAAAAAAGAGATGATTCGTGTCATCAGGACTGCTGAAGGGGAGTTCCTTCTGGATGCTACCGGCAAGAAGAACGGGCGTGGCGCTTATATCTGTCCGTCGAAGGAATGCCTTGAAAAGGCTGTGAAGAGCAGAGGGCTTGAACGGTCATTTAAGCAGTCTATTCCAAAAGAAGTGTATGAGGCACTGGAAAAGGAGATGGAGATACTTGAGTCAGAATAAAGTGCTGTCGCTCATTGGCCTTGCAACAAAGGCAGGGAAGACGGTAAGCGGAGAGTTCTGTACGGAGAGAGAAGTAAAATCCGGCAGTGCTGCTCTGGTAATCGTGGCTGATGATGCGTCTGATAATACGAAGAAGAAATTTCGAAACATGTGTGACTATTATCACGTGCCAATCTATTTTTATAAAGATAAAGATACCTTGGGGCATGCAATGGGAAAACAGTTCCGGGCATCTCTAGCAATATTGGATGAGGGATTTGCAAAAGGAATCAGGAAGCATATGGACACAGAAGATAACGAGATTGCATAGAGGAGGTAGTTAGTATGTCAAAAATCAAAGTTCATGAGTTAGCGAAGGAATTGAATGTTCAGAGTAAGGACATTATTGATTTCCTTGGCGGAAAGAATATAGAGGTGAAAAATCATATGAGTTCATTAGAAGATAATGAGGCTGATATGGCCAGAAAGGCTTTATCAAAAGGTGAGAAGCCGGAAGCCAAATCAGATCAGGAGGCACCGAAGAAGAAGAATATTGTGCACGTGTTCCGTCCGCAGAATACACAGAATGGTGCAAAGCAGGGAAGAAGACCAGGAGGCCGTCCGGGACAGCAGCCGGGGCGTTCGCAGCAGACTCAGGGCAGACCAATGCAGGTGAATAACGGAAGACCGGCAAAAGCGGCACCACAGCCTGCACGTCCGGCATCCCAGACGCCAGAGAGACCGCAACCTGCAAAACGTGTGGAAAGACCGGTGGAGAAAACTGCAGAACAAGCAAAACGTCCGGTATCACCTACAGCAGAGAAGCCACAGAATGTGCAGCGTCAGGAAAGACCAACGACGGAAAAACCGCAGAATGTGCAGCGTCAGGAAAGACCGGCAGCGAATACTGCGGCAAGAACAGAAGAGAGATCTGCAGCAAGATCGGCTCAGAGATCAGGAGAAAGAACATCCGACAGACCAGCATCTGAGAGAGGACAGTTCCAGAGACGTCAGGAACGCTCTGATCGTTCCGAACGTTCTGATAAAAATGAACGCAATAATGGAGAGAGACGTCAGGATTCCAGAGGAGGAAGCCAGCGTCCGCCACGTGGCGACCGTTCACAGGGAAATCGTCAGGATAGATTCTCCGGCGACAGAGACGGAAGAGATAGAGGCGATGGAAGAGACAGAGATGGAAGAGACAGAGATGGAAGAGATAGGAATCAAAGCCGCAGACCAGGAGAGAGGTCTGACCGTCGCAATAATGACAGAAGAAATAGTGCTTCCAGCATTCCGGCACCAGCGGTAGAAGGACAGAAGCCGCAGCGCAGCAAAGGCAAAGGAAAAGACGATCATAAGAAGAAAGACTATCGCCGTGAGGATGAAGACGATAGAATGACAAAAGGCAAGAAGAATGAGCCAAAGCAGCAGCTTCAGAAGCCACAGCAGAAACAGCAGAAGGTGGAGGAAGAGATTAAGTCTATCGTGATTCCGGAAGTGCTTACGATTCAGGAACTGGCAGATAAGATGAAGATCGTTCCATCTGTAATCGTTAAGAAATTATTCATGCAGGGCAAGATTGTGACTGTGAATCAGGAGATCGATTATGAGACAGCAGAAGAAATCGCAATGGAATTCGAAGTACTCTGTGAGAAAGAGGAAGTTGTAGACGTAATCGAAGAACTTCTCAAGGAAGAAGAAGAGGACGAGAGCAAGATGAAGAAGCGTCCGCCGGTAGTCTGTGTTATGGGTCATGTTGACCATGGTAAGACGTCTCTTCTGGATGCAATCCGCCATACGAACGTAATCGATAAAGAAGCAGGCGGTATCACACAGCATATTGGTGCCTATGTAGTCGATGTAAATGGTGAGAAGATTACGTTTTTGGATACTCCGGGACATGAGGCTTTCACAGCAATGCGTATGCGTGGTGCAAGTTCTACGGATATTGCAATCCTGGTTGTTGCAGCAGATGATGGAGTTATGCCGCAGACTGTAGAGGCAATCAACCATGCAAAAGCGGCAGGAGTTGAGATCGTTGTTGCGGTGAATAAGATTGATAAGCCAAGTGCAAATATTGAGCGTGTAAAACAGGAACTCACAGAATATGAACTGATTCCGGAAGACTGGGGCGGAAGTACTGTATTCGTGCCGGTATCTGCTAAGACGGGCGAAGGTCTGGAAGACCTGATGGAGATGATCGTTCTGACAGCAGAAGTTATGGAATTAAAAGCGAATTCTAACCGTCGGGCAAGAGGTCTTGTATTGGAAGCTCAGCTTGATAAAGGAAGAGGTTCTGTAGCAACCGTTCTTGTACAGAAGGGAACATTAAGAGTCGGCGATTCCATCGCAGCAGGATCTGCATATGGTAAAGTAAGAGCCATGATGGATGATAAGGGAAGACGTGTGAAAGAAGCAGGTCCTTCCATGCCGGTAGAGATCCTGGGATTAAATGATGTTCCGAATGCAGGAGAAGTATTTGTAGGATGTGCTAATGATAAAGAAGCAAGAAACTTTGCAGAGACATTCATCTCTCAGAGCAAGGTGAAATTGCTGGAAGAGACCAAGTCAAAACTGTCTCTGGATGATTTGTTTACCCAGATTCAGGAAGGAAACTTAAAAGAACTTGGTATTGTTGTCAAGGCAGACGTACAGGGATCTGTAGAAGCTATGAAGCAGAGCCTTCTGAAACTGTCGAATGATGAAGTCGTAGTTAAGATCATTCATGGTGGTGTTGGTGCGATCAATGAATCTGATGTAAGCCTTGCTTCAGCATCCAACGCGATTATCATTGGATTCAACGTACGTCCGGATGCAACTGCAAAAGAGACAGCAGAACGCGAAGGCGTGGATATTCGTTTGTATCGCGTCATCTATAACGCGATTGAAGATGTAGAGGCAGCTATGAAGGGAATGCTTGACCCGATCTTCGAAGAAAAAGTACTGGGGCATGCAGAGGTTCGTCAGACCTTTAAGGCTTCTGGTGTTGGTACGATTGCAGGATCTTATGTACTGGATGGTACATTTGAGAGAGATTGCTCTGTACGTATTACAAGAGATGGAGTTGTAATCTTTGAAGGAGCGCTTGCATCCCTGAGAAGATTTAAAGACGATGTAAAAGAAGTAAGAGCAGGATATGAGTGTGGATTTGTATTTGCCAACTTTAATGATGTAAAAGAAGGCGACCAGGTAGAAGCATTCAAGATGGTTGAGATACCTAGATAATCCTGGTATTTCCCTGCTCTTGAAAGCGAGGGAGTTATAATGAGAAAAAGAAGTATAAAGAATACCAGAGTCAATACGGAAGTGCAGCGGGAACTGAGCAATATCATAAGAGGCGGCATTAAGGACCCGCGGGTCGCTCCGTGGACTTCTGTGGTTGCGGCAGAGGTCGCACCTGACTTAAAGACTTGCAAAGCATATATTAGTGTGCTGGGAGATGCACATGCACAGGAGGAGACGATTAAAGGTCTGCAAAGTGCAGAAGGATATATCCGGCGCGAATTGGCAAGGACGCTGAATATGCGTAATACGCCGGAGATTAAGTTCGTACTGGATCAGTCAATTGAATATGGAGTGAATATGTCTAGAAAGATAGACGAGGTAACAAAGGGAATGACAACGGAAGGTGATACAGATGCTGAATAAGATTCTGAAAGATGCTGAAACAATCGCGATTGGCGGACATATTCGTCCGGATGGCGATTGTGCGGGTTCCTGCATGGGACTTTATCAGTATATAAAGGATAATTATGAAGATAAGAGGGCTGATGTATATCTGGAGGAGATTCCGGAAACATATCAGTTTCTGGAGGCGGCAAAAGAGATTCATCACGAGATACCGGAAGACATGGAATATGATCTGTTTATCTGTCTTGATTGCGGAGACCAGGATCGGCTGGGATTCTCGGCGCCTTTGTTCGAGCGGGCAAAACATACCTATTGTATTGATCATCATATCAGCAATACTGGATTTGCAGAGGATAGTTATGTGATTTCGGATGCCAGTTCCACTTCAGAACTGGTATACAATCTGATGGATTACGAGAAGATATCCCTGGAGACTGCTAACGCATTATATCTTGGAATTGTGCATGATACAGGGGTATTTCAGTACTCTTGTGCGGCACCATCAACATTCCGGATGGCGGCAAATCTGCTGGAGAAAGGCGTGGATGCTCCACGTCTCATTCAGGACACTTATTACGAGAAGACTTATGCACAGAATCAGATACTGGGCAGAGCGCTGCTTGAGAGTATTCTTTTTATGGATGGTACATGTATTGCCACTTATATAACGAAGAAAACGATGGATTTCTATGGTGTTGATGCCAAGGATCTGGATGGGATTGTCAGCCAGTTAAGAGTTACGAAGGGTGTAGAAGTTGCAATCTTCATGTATGAACTTGAACCGCGTGTATATAAGGTAAGCCTTCGCTCTAAAGATACGATTGATGTAAGTAAGATCGCGAAGTATTTCGGAGGCGGCGGACATAAGAAAGCGGCTGGGCTTACAATGACAGGAACACCATATGATGTGATCAACAACCTGTCAAAGCAGATCGAGGAGCAGATGGAGAGTCTGGCCGGGATATAAAGGCAGGAGAAATATATGATACACGGTGTTTTGAATGTGTATAAAGAAAAGGGATTTACTTCACATGATGTAGTAGCAAAATTACGAGGGATTACCGGACAGCGCAAGATCGGGCATACGGGAACTTTGGACCCGGATGCCACGGGTGTTCTGCCGGTATGCCTTGGAAGGGCAACGAAGTTATGTGATATGCTGACGGATAAGGATAAGACTTATGAGGCTGTTCTTCTGCTGGGAAAAACTACAGATACCCAGGATATCAGCGGGCAGGTTCTAAGTACAATGGACACCTCCTATCTTCAGGAGGAGGAAGTGCAAAGAACAATTGAGCAGTTCGTGGGAGAATATGCACAGATACCGCCTATGTACTCCGCTCTGAAAGTAAATGGCAGGAAATTATATGAACTTGCAAGAGAAGGAAAAGTAGTCGAACGTAAAGCGCGTCTGGTCAGAATCCATGAGATTCGTATTCTGGAGATGCGGCTTCCACGGGTGAGAATGGAAGTGACCTGTTCAAAAGGTACTTACATCCGTACATTGTGCCAGGATATTGGTGAAAAACTTGGATGTGGCGGATGTATGGAAGAACTGGTGCGTACCAGAGTGAGCCGTTTTAAACTTGCAGAAAGCATGACATTGGATGAAATCCGGCGCTTGCAGGAGGAAGGTACCTTGGAGAAGGTATTGGTTCCGATCGATGCCATGTTTGATGCTTATAAGAAAATGTTTGTGAAAGAACGATGGGATTCGCTGGCAAAGAACGGGAATGCACTTCCTGCCAGGGCTGTAGTCTGTGCTTGCGGGCATAAAGAAGACCAGGATATGAAGGAAAAGACTGATCTTGGCATGGAAGATCAGGAGTCTGTCCGGCTATATGATGAGGTCGGGCAGTTTATCGGGATATACCGTTGGCAGAAAGAAAAAAAAGAATATCGTATTGTGAAGATGTTTTTGCAATCATAAGATAGCAGACTTGAAGCAAAAGATATAGAACAGTTTAAGAAGGGACTAATATGCAATACATCAAGTGGCTGTCGCATTATAAAGACAGCAGAGAATCAGCAGTTACCTTTGGCAAATTCGACGGTCTTCACAAGGGACATCAGAAATTGGTCGAGAAGGTAAGCGAACTGGCGAAACAAGAAGGACTCAACAGTATCGTGTGTTCATTCGATATGCATCCATTATGGGAGAAAAAAGGGGTAGTTCCGCAGGTTCTGATGAGCAGTGCCGAGAGACAGGAACACCTTAAGGATAAGGTGGATTATCTGGTGGAATGTCCATTCACGGAAGAGTTTAGCCAGATGCATGCTGAGAGTTTTATCAAAGATATAATAAAAGAACTTTTCCATGCGAAATATGTTGTTGTCGGAACTGATTTCCGATTCGGTTATCAGAAGCAAGGTGATATCCAGATGTTAAAAGTTTATGCCGACATCTATGGATATCAGTTGATTGTAATTGACAAAGAACGCTATGAAGACCGTGTCATTAGCAGTACCTATATCAGGGAGGTCTTAAGTCAGGGAGAGGCAGGGCTTGCAGCAGAGTTACTGGGATATGCGTATGGATTGAGTGGTGTGGTAGAGCATGGCAAGCAGTTAGGAAGGACTTTGGGATTCCCTACATTTAATGTGGCATGGCCACAGGATAAGATCGTTCCGCCGCGCGGAGTATATCTTAGCAATGTACTGGTTGATGGCTGCTGGTATCATGGAATTTCTAATGTAGGGGTGAAACCAACGGTAAGCGATGAGCAGAAGGTACTGATAGAAAGTTTTTTGTTCGGCTATGAGGGAGAGGCATACGGGAAGACTGTGTCGATTGAACTTCTGGAATTTCGACGGCCGGAACAAAGATTTAAAAGTATTGAAGAGATGAAGGCATGTATCGACAATGATATTGCATATGGGAAACATTTCTTCGGGTGTGAGGAGTAAAGGAGAATACAAATGAGTATTACAACGATTTTTATGTTGTTTGGCGGATTGGGATTCTTTCTGTATGGTATGAAACTGATGAGCGAAGGCCTTGAGAAAGCGGCTGGAGCGAAGATGCGCAGCATCCTGGAGTTTTTTACTAAGAACAGATTCATTGGAATGATTGTTGGTATTATATTTACTGCAATTATCCAGTCGTCAAATGCGACAACGGTTATGGTAGTCAGTTTCGTGAATTCAGGTCTGATGAATCTGATGCAGGCTTCGGGAGTGATTCTGGGTGCTAATATTGGTACTACCATAACAGGACAGTTGATTGCGTTTAACTTATCGGATATTGCTCCACTAGTAGTAATTATTGGCGTAATCATGGTGATGTTCTGTAAGAAGCAGAGTGTCAAGAAAATTGGAGAAGTGATACTGGGATTTGGTATTCTCTTCATGGGACTTAGTATTATGGGTGACAGTATGACGGCGGTAAAGGAATCACCAAGGATATTGAATTTCCTGGCATCATTGGAGAATCCAGGGGCTGCGATTCTGGTGGGATTCCTTATTACGGCAGTGCTTCAGAGTTCCTCGGCGACCGTGGGTATCATCCTGCTGATGGTTTCTCAGGGACTTTTGGAATTCGCGATCTGTCCGTTTATGATTCTTGGATGTAATATAGGCTCCTGTGTATCGGCTCTTGTTGCAAGCTTGAGCGGTAAGAAAGATGCAAAACGTGCGGCATTGATTCATTTCTTATTCAATGTGATTGGTTCTGCGATTATGTTTGCAGTGCTATTAGTGGCGATTGATCCATTTACAGATATGATGCTCTATATATCCGGTGGAAGTCTGGCCCGTGCGGTGGCGAATGTACATACATTGATGAAGGTTGTAGAAGTGGCAATGCTATTCCCGTTCATGGGATGGATTGTTAAGGCGACTTACAAGATTGTGCCTGGCAAGGATGCTTCAGATGAAGATGAGTATGAATTGCTTTATATTGGTGATGGATCTATCCTGTCAGCAACGACGGCAGTGCATAACAGTGTCTGCGAGATTGAACATATGGGTAAAGTTGCAACCGAGAACCTGAAATTAGCGATGGATGCTTTATGTACGCTGAATGAAGAAGAGATTGAAAAAGTCTATCGCACAGAAGAATATATTGATTTTATGAACCGCAAGATTACAGACTATCTGGTAAAAGCGAATGAGATCATCCTTCCGCTTGCAGATGAGAAACTCATCGGTGGATTGTTCCATGTGGTAAATGATATCGAGCGTATCGGCGATCACGCGGAGAATATTGCAGATTCTGCGAAGGCCAGGATAGAACATAATTTAGAGTTCAGTGAGAAGGCAATGAGACAATTACAGGAGATGAATGCGAAGACTGTAAAGATTCTGGAATATTCTCTTGAAATGTTCAGAAACAGAGATTATAAACATATGCAGGAGATCCTGGATCTGGAGGATGAGATTGACGCAATGGAGAAGAAATTGCAGAATGCTCATGTTAAGAGATTGACGAAGAATAAATGCACGCCAGAGGCGGGAATGATGTTTTCAGATACAGTATCCGGTCTGGAGCGTGTGGGCGATCATGCGACAAATATAGCATTTGCTATCTTACAGCCGACAGGAACTGGCGATGATGATGAAGATGAATAAAATTCTTCTTTACATTGGATGGACGGTGTGATATACTATTTTGGTGTGAGAGCCGATGTTCGGTAATTGGAATCTCCAACCATTACTTAATATCTGGCGTTAATAAAAAGTTATAAGGAGGATACAACAATGATTTCAAAAGAACAGAAAGAACAGATCGTAGCTGAGTACGGAAGAACGCCTGGGGATACAGGATCACCGGAAGTACAGATTGCAATTCTGACAGCAAGAATTAATGACCTGACAGATCACTTCAAGAGCAATCCGAAGGATCATCATTCAAGAAGAGGTCTTCTGAAGATGGTAGGTCAGAGACGTGGATTACTTGCATATCTTAAGAAGACAGATATCGAGAGATATCGTACACTGATTGAAAGACTTGGATTAAGAAAATAATCTTAGGTGGAGGAGACGTTCGAGAGAGCGTCTCTTTTTAGTTTGGGACGTAGTAAATTGTAACAGTTCAGCCCGCACCATTCGCAAAACGCATCTGCGATGCTTCTCCGCTGCTACGCAGCTCTTTTTGCTCATAAAATGGCGCTCTGCTCATAAGCCGGATTGTGTGTTCATTCATGCAAGCATGATTCGCCCACAATCCGGCTTATGGCTGAACTGTTACAGTAAATTATGTTGGACGGAAATTAATAGTAGCACATTTTCATCGGATATGTTATAATACATGAGATTGTGGGAAGGCATGACTAGCCCGAGACCACTGAAAAGTATATTTGCCTAATAAAATATATTTTTCAGTAGTTTCGGCAGTTCCTATCCTACAAGAAATGTAAGAATAAAGGAGAGAACTATGTACAAGAAATTTGAAATGGAATTAGCCGGCAGAACACTCCGTATAGATGTAGACAGAGTGGCAAAGCAGGCGAATGGCGCAGTATTGATGCACTATGGTGATACAACCGTATTATGTACGGCGACAGCATCTGAGAAGCCAAGAGAAGGAATTGATTTCTTCCCTTTGAGTGTAGAGTATAATGAGAGACTGTACTCCGTAGGAAAGATTCCGGGAGGATTCAACAAGAGAGAAGGTAAGGCATCTGAGAATGCAATCCTTACCTGCCGTGTCATTGACCGTCCGATGAGACCGTTATTTCCGAAGGATTACCGTAATGATGTTACTTTAGAGAATCTGGTATTATCCGTAGATCAGGATTGCTCACCGGAATTGACCGCAATGTTAGGTGCAGCAATTGCGACCAGCATCTCCGATATCCCGTTCGATGGACCGATCTCTACGACACAGGTTGGTCTGGTTGATGGCGAGTTCGTATTCAACCCGACAGCAGCACAGAAGGAAGTGTCTGATATGGCACTGACGGTTGCTTCTACCAAAGAAAAAGTTATCATGATTGAGGCTGGAGCCAACGAAGTGCCAGAGCAGCAGATGATTGAGGCAATCTTCGCAGCACATGAAGTAAACCAGAAGGTGATTGCATTCATCGATACGATCGTTGCAGAGTGTGGAAAAGAGAAACATGCTTATGAAAGTTGTGCAGTGCCGGAAGAATTATTCGCTGCAATGAAAGAGATTGTTCCTCCGGAAGCAATGGAAGAAGCAGTATTTACAGATGAGAAGCAGGTAAGAGAGGAGAATATCCGTCAGATTACCGAGAAGTTAGAAGAAGCATTTGCAGAGAATGAAGAGTGGCTGGCAGTACTTGGCGAGGCTGTATACCAGTATCAGAAGAAGACTGTTCGTAAGATGATTCTGAAAGATCACAAGCGCCCGGATGGAAGAGCCGTTGACCAGATTAGACCGCTTGCAGCAGAGACAGACTTAATCCCAAGAGTACACGGTTCTGCAATGTTTACGCGTGGACAAACACAGATTTGTACCATTACAACTCTGGCTCCGCTTGCAGAAGCACAGAGACTGGATGGACTGGATGAATCAGAGACATCCAAGAGATATATGCATCACTACAATTTCCCGTCTTACTCCGTAGGTGAGACAAGACCATCCAGAGGACCGGGACGCCGTGAGATTGGACATGGTGCATTGGCAGAGCGTGCGTTAGTGCCAGTTCTTCCAAGTGAATCAGAATTCCCATATGCGATCCGTACAGTGTCTGAGACATTCGAATCCAACGGTTCTACATCTCAGGCAAGTATCTGTGCATCTTCCATGTCACTGATGGCGGCAGGTGTACCGATCAAATCCGCAGTTGCAGGTATTTCAGCCGGACTGGTAACAGGTGATACGGATGATGATTATCTGGTACTGACAGATATTCAAGGGTTAGAAGATTTCTTTGGAGATATGGACTTCAAGGTTGCCGGTACTCACAAAGGTATTACTGCAATTCAGATGGATATTAAGATTCATGGTCTGACAAGACCGATTATAGAAGAAGCGATCGCTGCAACAAAGAAGGCAAGAACTTATATCTTAGATGAAGTAATGTCTAAGACAATTGCAGAGCCAAGACCGGAAGTAGGACCATATGCACCGAAGATTATACAGATGCAGATTGATCCTCAGAAGATTGGTGATGTAGTTGGACAGCGTGGTAAGACGATCAATGCAATTATTGATCAGACTGGCGTGAAGATTGATATTACTGATGATGGTGCAGTATCTATCTGTGGAACAGACAGCAAGAGCATGGAAGAGGCACAGAAACTGATCCACATCATCGTAACGGATTTTGAGGCCGGACAGGTATTAGAAGGAAAAGTTATCAGTATCAAAGAATTCGGTGCATTCCTGGAATTCGCTCCTGGAAAAGAAGGAATGGTACACATTTCCAAGATCTCTAAGGAAAGAATTAAATGCGTAGAAGATGTTCTGACATTAGGTGATGTTGTGAAAGTTGTATGTCTTGGAAAAGACAAGATGGGAAGAATCTCATTCAGCATGAAAGATGTAGCAGAGTAATAGATGAGGACGTAGTAAAAGTGTATTTTACTACGTCCTCAATTAGTATATGGGGTGTCCCCGATGATTGAAAAGACAACTGTTTGGGTTGTCTTATTTTTTGCCTATTTAGGAATAAATCTAAAGCCCGTACATATATTGAGTTAAAGAGGTGGACAAATATGAAGGAAAATAGAATCCTGAACGTTTTGCCCTGCAGCATCCGCATTTTGCTTCAAAAGGAGCAATTGCAGTACGAGTACTTGCAAGAAATTAAACTTCGCATAGAAAAGCCGTTGCTGCTTATCTACAGAGGCGAGGAACTAATGATTGGCAATCAGCGGGGCAAGCCTTATATGGTCACAAAAGAAGATGTAAGGGAGATGCTGGAATATATCAGTAACTACTCATTATATGCATACGAACAGGAGATGAAACAGGGATTTATCACGATTGAAGGAGGACATAGAGTTGGGATAACAGGACAGGCAATCATAGAAAACGGCAAGGTGAAGAACTTAAGATATATCTCATCTATCAATTTACGGATGTCTCATGAAGTACTGGGGTGTGCGGATTCGATATTTCCGTATATCGCCGACCACCATAGATTATATCATACACTGATTGTCTCTCCGCCAAGATGTGGGAAGACCACGCTTCTTCGGGATATGATCCGGCAGATATCAGATGGCAATGGATGGATCCGCGGTATGTCCATAGGCGTTGTGGATGAGCGCTCGGAAATCGGCGGCTGTTATATGGGAGTCCCGCAGAACCAGTTAGGCATACGCACGGATATCCTGGACTGCTGTCCCAAAGCCGAGGGAATGATCATGCTGATCCGTTCTATGGGACCGGAAGTGATCGCTGTGGACGAGATTGGAACTGCTGAAGATGTACATGCCATTGAGTATGCTATGCATTGCGGATGCAAGCTGCTTGCTACTGTTCATGCAGACTCCATGGAGGAACTGAGGAGAAAACCGCTATTAGATCAGATGGTTGCAGAAAAGTATTTTGAAAGATATATATTACTGGGAAACCAGCAGCATGTCGGTCAGATAGAAGGAATCTTTGACAGCAGGGGAAGTCTTCTCTATCGTGAAGAGGCAGCAACACAATGCTGCTGAAGATAACGGGCGCTCTGCTGATTGTAGGTGCGACCTCATGGGGCGGGATTATAGCGGCAGCGAGACTTCAGAATCAATATGCACAGATGCAGTATCTACAGAGACTCATCTATCGATTAAAAAGCGAGATTCAGTACGCGAATTCCTACTTAGGGGAGGCGTTTCGGCAGATTGGATCGAATTCAGTAGAGCCGTACAGGAGATGGATGTTCGCTTTATCAGAGCAGATGGAGCGTAGAAATGGCCATGTGTTTGCAGATATATGGGAAGAAAATGTCAGGGAATATCTGGATGGTTCTGGATTGCCGGAAGATACACTAGAGCGTCTGCTCCGGCTTGGCGGGCAGTTGGGAATTGCGGATATTGAGATGCAGGTTAAGTTATTGGAACTATACCTGGAAGAACTGAAACTTGCCATGGAAGAGATGCGTGAGGGGATGAAGTCGAAAATAAGGTTATATCATTGTCTGGGAGTAATGAGTGGAATATTTGTTACTGTCCTGCTGATATAGGGGAGGTGTATATGAGTGTTAGTCTAATATTCAAGATTGCTGCGGTCGGAATCCTGGTATCGGTGTTAAGCCAGGTTCTGAAGCACAGTGGAAGAGAAGAACAGGCATTTTTGACAAGCCTTGCGGGATTGCTTCTGGTGCTGTTCTGGATCGTGCCGTATATCTATGATCTGTTTGAATCCATCAAGCGCTTATTTGCATTATAAGCAACCGACAAAAAAGTAGATATGAAAAGAGGGAATGGCCATGGATATGCTGCAGATTGGGATTATGGGAGTTGCTGGAGTTCTTCTGGCAGTACAGTTTAAAAGCGGGAAATCGGAGTACGGCATCTATATCAGCGTAGCCCTAAGCCTGGTGATATTTTTCAGTATTCTGGGGCGGCTGGAGATCATCATTGATGCAATGAGGACGATTGGTGATTATATAAAATTGGATACCGCATACATAGGGACATTGATTAAGATGCTGGGAATCACATATATCGCGGAGTTCTCATCCGGAATCTGTAAAGACGCGGGGTATCAGACGATCGCGCTTCAGATTGAGATATTCGGGAAACTGGCGGTGATGGTCTTGAGTATGCCGATACTGATGACGCTTCTGAATACGATTAAGGATTTCCTGTCATGAGAAGAAAAGGAAAAGCATGTATCGTAATACTGATACCGATTGTATGTATTATGTTAGGATTTTATTTTATGCCGGAAGTACCGGCAGACGTGGCACATGCATCGGACATAGATCCAACTTTGGATCTGACACAGAACTCTGATTCCGAAGAAGTGGATCAGACAGAAATGGAAGAGCAATTGGTAGACCAGTTTGATTTTGATGAGATTGATGATTCGTTAAAAGAATTATTCCCAGGGGAAAAACTGGAGTTCAAAGAGACATTGCTGGGAATCTTATCCGGTGATGTGGCATTCTCTGCTAAACTATTGAATCAATTGATCGCAGATCAGTTCAGTTATGCGTTTAGAACCAGCAAGAATCATCTGATGCACATGCTTCTGATTGCAATAATTGCTGCGGTATTCAGCAATTTTTCGCGGGTATTCCAGAGCCGGCAGATTTCAGAGATTAGTTTCTATGCATTGTATATGCTGCTGATTGCACTGACTCTGAGTTCTTTTGAAGTTGTCGTAGATTGGGTAAGTGAAGGGATAGAAGGGCTTACCTCATTTATGGGAGTATTTTGCCCGCTATATTTTCTAGCGGTTGCGGTTGCCAAAGGAAGTGTGACTTCTGTCGCGTTCTATAACCTGGTGCTTTTTTTGATCTATCTGGTGGAACTTTTAATTACGAATTTCCTGCTGCCAGTAATCCATATCTATATGATGGTGAAGGTGCTGAATTATCTGTCGCAGGAGGAATATTTAAGTAAGTTTGCAGAACTGATTGAACTGGCAGTATCTTGGATATTGAAGACGATGCTGGCATGTATTGTAGGGCTGAATGTGATGCAGGGTCTGATCAGTCCAGCAATTGATACTGTAAAACGAAGTGTCTTAACCAGAGGAGCAGAAGCAATTCCAGGCGTAGGGGATCTCATCGGCGGTATGGCGGAAGTGGCGATTGGAACAGCGGTACTGGTGAAAAATGGCATCGGGATGGCAGGCGCAGTCATCTGCGTTGCGCTATGTATTGTACCGATGGTACAGATTGCCTGTATTGTACTGTTGTATAAATTATCTGCAGCAATCATACAGCCGGTTTCTGACAAGCGGATCGTTGGATGCATAGAGACGGTGGGAGAAGGATGTCAGCTGCTATTAAAAGTTGTATTTACAACGGCAGTGCTCTTTCTTCTTACAATTGTTATCGTAGCGGCTGTTACAGGTAATATCTGAAGATCAGAGGTGTATTATGTTCGAATATCTATATGGCTGGATGCAGAATATTGCATTTTATATGGTAATGGTAACTGCTGTGATGCATATTATCCCGAATTCGGATTATAAGAGATATATCCGTTTTTTTACCGGATTAGTACTGGTAGTAATGCTGACGGCACCATTTCTTAAGATTCTGGGTATGGGAGATACATGGCAGGGACTATATGCCAATGCCAGGTATCAAGAGCAGGTTCAAAAGATGGAGGAAGCCACAAAGTATCTGGAGGAAGTGAAGCCTTATGATTATCTGGAAGGAGTTGGCAAGACATCAGAAGGCGGACAGGGAAATGAAATGGACTCTTCAGAAGAGAATGCTAAAATAGATGTGGAGGAGATAAGGATTGGAAGATGAGCGTAAAAAAGGATTAGTATTTCCGAAGGGTATCTCAGGAAGAAATCTCTCTATTAAGAATTTTTCATTGAAAAAGATCAAGAAAGACCAGGTGCTGATCCTGTTTCTTGTAGGCATTCTGCTCCTTGTTATCTCCTGGCCTGTGAGTAAGAAAGATGACGAAGAAGGAGTTACAGGGACGAATCAGTTGCAGTTAGAAGACGGCAAGGTACAGGAAAGTCAGAATGTTTATCTTTCATATACGGAGAGGCATCTGGAGGAAGTACTTTCCCAGATGGCTGGGGTAGGGGATGTGGCGGTTATGATAACGTTAAAATCCTCGGCAGAGAAAGTGGTTGAAAAAGATGTTGAAGCAGGCAATGAGACTGTGACGGAATCTGACAGCCAGGGAGGAACCAGAACGACCCAGAACAGCAGTCATAGCGAGGCTACCGTATATGATACGGACAGTTCGCAGAATCAAAGCCCTTATATCAGCAAAGAATTAAGTCCCCAAGTGGAAGGGGTTATCGTAATTGCAGAAGGCGGAGATGATTCTGTTGTGAAACAGAATATAACTGAGGCAGTTCAGGCATTATTTGGGATAGACACGCATAAGATTAGGATAATGAAGAAGAGTTTAAATCAAGTGGCAAGGTAGGAGGAGAAACAGTGAAACGAATATTGAAGAAGAACCAGATTATTATTGCGGCTTTGGCTGTCATGATTGCAGCGGCGGGCTACCTGAATTATTCGGGAAAAATATTTGGGGACAAGAAAGAGGCAGAGACCGCTAATGCAGAACTAGCGAATCAGGAACTTCTGGATATCTCAGAGGAGGATCTCGCAAGTGCTTCCGGCGATATCGAAAGTCAGGATGGCGGCGACGCATCAGATGGAAACGTGGACGGAACACCAGGAGAAGCAGTGCTTACCAGTGGCGAAGCAAGTGGCGTGGTAGCAGAAGCGAAGGTAACAAGAGAGCAGGTAAGGGCAAAGAACAAAGAATCTCTCCTGGAGATTATTGATAATGAGAACTTAAGTGATGAGCAGAAGCAGGATGCAGTAAACCAGATGGTAGCGATGACGGAATTGGCAGAAAAGGAAGCGGCGGCAGAAACTTTGCTGGCTTCTAAGGGTTTTGATGAGGTGGTGGTGAGCCTTACGGCAGATACAGCGGATGTTGTAGTCAATGCAGCGGAGTTAAGCGATGCCAACCGAGCACAGATTGAAGACATCGTAACCAGGAAGACCGGAGTGGCGGCACAGAACATTGTGATTACGCCGGTGAACTCTGAAGAAAAGTGAGAATTTGGTGTAGAAAGTGGAGTGGCGGAAAGTGTACGGCGCAAGGGCAGGGAAGGTGTGGGCTGCCCTTGCACCTGACAGTTCCGTGTACTCGAGATTTTCTCTGGTGGGGATTCCGGCGGAGATGCGTGTGGAACGTTTTGGATAGATAACAGAGTG
>NZ_JBNPMC010000037.1:0-32620 GCF_050313795.1 Bariatricus sp. SGI.154 | reverse complement strand
ATATAAAAATGAATTAGGAGTGATAATAATGGCAGCGAAAAAAGGAAGTTTATCAATCAGCAGCGAGAATATATTCCCGATTATTAAGAAATGGGTGTATTCTGACCACGATATCTTCGTACGTGAGATGGTATCTAACGGATGTGACGCAATTACAAAACTAAAGAAACTGGATATGATGGGCGAATACCAGTTGCCGGATGATTACAAACCAGCAATCAAAGTAGAAGTGAACCCGGAGGAAAAGACTTTAAAATTCATCGATAATGGTCTTGGTATGACAGCAGAAGAAGTAGAAGAGTACATTACTCAGATTGCATTCTCAGGTGCGACACAGTTCCTTGAGAAATACAAAGACAAGACAACAGAAGATGATATGATCGGTCATTTTGGTCTTGGATTCTATTCCGCATTCATGGTAGCGGATGAAGTACACATTGACACCCTTTCTTACAAGGAAGGTGCAGCACCGGTACATTGGGTCAGCGATGGCGGTACAGAATATGAGATGGAGGACGGTAACAAAGAGACCGTTGGTTCTGAGATTACCCTGTATCTGAATGATGACAGTATTGAATTCTCTAACGAGTACCGTGTAAGAGAAGTCATTGAGAAATACTGTTCTTTCATGCCGGTAGAGATCTTTTTATCCAAGGCAAATGCAGAGCCGGAGTATGAGACCATTGATGAGGCAGATCTGAAAGAGGATGATGTAGTTGTAGAACATATCCACGAAGAGGCCAAGATGGAAGAAAAGGAAAATGAGAACGGCGAAAAAGAGATGGTAGAAGTAGAGCCGGCAAAAGAGAAGGTTAAGATTCAGAAGCGTCCGGTTCCGCTCAATGACATCCATCCACTGTGGACAAAACACCCGAATGAGTGCTCAGATGAGGAATATCAGGAATTCTATCGCAAGGTATTCTTAGACTATAAAGAGCCTTTGTTCTGGATTCACCTGAATATGGACTATCCGTTTAACTTAAAAGGAATCCTGTACTTCCCAAGAATCAATACAGAGTATGATTCTATCGAAGGAACCATTAAGTTATACAACAACCAGGTATTTATCGCAGACAATATCAAGGAAGTAATTCCGGAATTCCTGATGGTATTAAAGGGAGTTATTGACTGCCCGGATCTGCCGCTGAATGTATCCCGTAGCGCATTGCAGAATGACGGATTCGTGAATAAGATTGCGGATTACATTTCTAAAAAGGTTGCGGACAAATTATCCGGAATGTGTAAGACTAAGAGAGAGGATTATGAGAAATACTGGGATGATATCAGTCCATTCATCAAGTTTGGCTGCCTGAAAGATGAGAAGTTCTGTGACAAGATGAAAGATGCAGTTCTGTTCAAGAACATCGACGGCAAATATCTGACATTGAAAGACTGTATCGGAGAGAACGGCGGAGAAGTCGTTGAGTCAAACGATAAGAAGGATGATGCCGACAATGCAGATGAGAACAAAGTAGAAGAGATTAAGACAACCATCTATTATGTAACAGATGAGATTCAGCAGAGCCAGTACATCAACATGTTCAGAAAACAGGGACAGGATGCGGTAATCCTGGGACATAATATTGATTCACCATTCATCACACAGTTAGAGCAGCGCAATCCTAACATCCGCTTCCAGAGAATTGATGCAGATGTAACGGAGAACATCAAAGAGGAAGTTGCAGAAGAGGATAAAGAAGCATTCAAGGAGACTTCTGACAGTTTGATCGAGATCTTCCGTAAGGAACTTGGTAATGAGAAACTGGATGTTAAGATTGAAAAGTTAAAAGATGATAAAGTGGCATCTATGATAACTCTGTCCGAGCAGAACCGCCGTATGCAGGAAATGATGAAGATGTATGGCATGAGTGGTATGGACATGGGTGGCGATAGCACATTGATCCTGAATGCAAATCATCCATTGGTACAGTTTGTGGTTGAGAATAAGGACAATGAGCATGTGTCTATCATCTGCAAGCAACTGTATGATCTGGCGATGCTGGCACATAAGCCGCTGAATCCGGAAGAGATGACGGCATTTGTACAGAGAAGCAATGAGATTATGATGTTGTTGACGAAGTAAGGGAATTCTTGGATAGAATTTTGGGGGTAGGGAAGTGGACGGTTAGGAGAGTCTATATGGTCGATTTCTGAACCGGAGCCCTTCGACTAGAATCCGTAACTATAAAAGGAACCGGATTCTACGTCTTGGTCAACGGTTCAGGAATCAGCCATATAGGCTCTCCTAACCTGGGATTCCCTGACAACGTGAAATTCCATCGGGAGGAGAATTCTGCATAAGAGGTGTGGGGGAGTGGAGTCCGGGGGATGATTTTTCGTTATTCTCGCTCGATTCCGGATTCTGAGAAGAACTTCTCGGCATAAGAATCCCATTCACGCTCCACGGTCTTGTCCAGTGTAAATGTTCGCATGGATATTCCGGTAACACATTGAAGGGTTGTTCCGTCATAGTGGAAGTTCAGGTATAGTCCTTGGATTTCTTCTGGTCTGCACACATGAATCTGGCGCTCGTCCAGAAAAGAAGCAAAATTCTCTGGCGCCATCGACAAAATAATCTTAAAATTCAGCGGTGTTCTCTTCCCCCTGATAATACTAAAACAATACTCTCTCAACTCTTTCCAATAAGAATAAGCCCTTCCGGGCTCCTCATCAAAAAAATCCTTATGCAAGAATCCGTCAATAGAAAACTTATTATATGTAGTAATCTCACCCTCGATAAAAGAAAATCCATCAAACGTATCCTTCAAAAGCAGATGAGACATACAAGATTTTGCTGACAATGCTAAAACATTCATACACAATTTCCTTTCGCTTCGCGCCAATATTATGTTGATTGGCTAATAACTACAGTATAGCATATATTTGACTTTTGTAGGGAAAAACAGTACAATATTCTTATATGTGCATATAGGGAGACGCATTTAAGTGAGTGAAAAGAACAAAAGAAAATTTATCAATAAAACAATAACAGACGAAGAAAAAGATACCGTTCTGCGTACCGCCGTTACAGTAGTTGTCGTGCTTCTTGTTCTTGGAGTTATCGTGGTTGTCATCCGTCTGATGAATCCAAGAGTTGACACGAAGGACGGTGTCAAGAAACTTCAGCAGATGGAAGCAGTCGAGGTGACTGAGGTGGACAGGCAGATCCAGGAACTGGAGGAAGCGGAGCGAGCGGCAGATGAAGAATGGGCGAACCGTCCGGCAAATGAGAAATTCGTGAATGCATTTGTGATAGGGGATTCGATCACACAGGGGCTGTATGAGTACGGTGTGCTGGATCAGTCTCATGTACAGGCAGACCGGGGAGCCGGTGTGTGCGGAGTGGGAAGCGAACTGGCAGAAGCACACATTGCAAAAGCCATAGAACTTCAGCCTCAGATACTGTTTCTGGCATATGGAATGAATGATATCAAGGGAGCTGATGCCGATGCGGGTGTATTTGCAGAAACATACAAAGGCGTGATTGACAGGTTGAAGGAGGCACTGCCGGAGACCAGAATCTATGTGAACAGCGTGCTTCCGGTGCAGCAGCATGTGATTGATGAGAATGCAGGATACGGGGCTATTCCACAGTATAATGAGCAGCTTGAGAAATTGTGTGAAGAGGAAGATATAACATTCATAGATAATGGAAGCCTGGTCAAAGAAGAGTACTATTCAGGGGATGGAATCCATGTAGCGCCGGAATATTACATCGGCTGGGTGGAGCATATGGCGGAGGTTGCAAAGTTATAATGAAGAAACAGAAGATAGATCTGCTGAATTTATTAAGATACGCAGTAGTCGTAGCCTTGATCGCATATATTGCGATTCTTCTATCCCAGGAGGGTTCGGGCGATGTCCCGGTGAAGACAATCCGGGAGAAGATTATGGAGGTTACCAAAGAAGACGGTATGACAAAGGGGACAACTCAGGACCTGAAAAAGTATTATGGGTTGAATGCCAGTGACTATGACGGGGTTATGCTCTATATCCCTAATGATGTCATGAGTGTGAATGAGATTCTGGTGGTAAAGTTAAAAGATAAGTCTCAGGCAGAGACGGTAGAAAAGGCAGCAGAAAAGCGGTTGTCAACTCAGAAATCCAGTTTTGAGGGATATGGTGTCGAACAGACGAAGTTGATCAATTCGGCAGTGTTGGACAGCAGAGGATATTATGTAATGTTAACAATATCAGAAGACGCAGATGCAATTTATGCGGCTTTTAAGAAAGGTATCTAGAAAGATATAGATAGAGAAGGAAACTTGCGGTTATGTTATTTAGCAGTATTGTATTTTTATTTACATTTTTGCCGATTATATTGATTTTATATTACATAGTGCCAAGGCGCTTCAAGAATGCGGTACTTCTGCTTGCAAGCCTTGTGTTCTATGCATGGGGAGAACCGGTATATATATTTCTGATGATATTTTCTATCCTATTTAATTATATCAGCGGGCTGGACATTGCGAGAAAGTTGAAGAATCGTCAGGCGGCTAAGAGAAGCCTCGTATTTACGGTTGTGGTGAATCTGGCGCTTCTGGGGTTCTTCAAGTATGAGGGCTTCCTGTTAGGAAGTCTGAATGCGGTGCTTCCTGTAAATATACCATATCGGGAACTGGCACTGCCCATAGGAATCTCTTTCTATACATTCCAGATATTGTCCTACATTATAGACGTATACCGGGGAAATGTGAAAGTGCAGAGGAATCTGATGGATTTTGCCCTGTATGTGACGATGTTTCCACAGTTGATTGCGGGACCGATTGTCAAATATTCTGAGATTGACAGGCAGCTTCGTACCCGTCAGGAATCTTGGAATAAGTTCGGTGAAGGCGTGATGTTCTTTGTCCGCGGGCTGGCTAAGAAGGTGCTGCTTGCCAATACCATAGGAATGGTATATACAGAAGTGGCAGCGCTTCCATCCGGACAGGTATCCGTCTTAAGTGCATGGCTTGGATGTGCGGCGTATACGTTCCAGATTTATTTTGATTTTAGCGGATATTCCGATATGGCGATTGGGCTTGGCAAGATGTTTGGATTCGAATTCCTGAAGAATTTTGATTATCCGTATATTGCAACGAGTATTACGGAATTCTGGCGCAGGTGGCATATCTCACTTGGTACCTGGTTCAGGGAATATGTGTATATTCCGTTAGGTGGTAATCGGGTGACGGTTGCAAAGCATCTTCGTAATTTACTGGTGGTATGGTTCCTGACAGGTCTGTGGCATGGAGCGGCATGGAACTTTGTGGCATGGGGATTGTACTATGGAATCTTGTTGATTATTGAGAAATATTTTCTTGGAAAGATGCTGAACAAACTTCCGGGAGTGATAAAGCACATCTATAGTATTGTGCTCGTGATGATAGGATGGGTGTTCTTCTTTAGCCCAAGTCTTGGCAGTGCTTTTGGATACCTGAAGGTGATGTTCGGAGCAGGTGCTCATGGAGGAATTGATCGGGAAAGTCTGTATCTCCTGGTTACGAATCTGTTCCTGTGGATTGTGTTGATTGTAGGATCAACTCCGGTGGTATACCGCAGTTATGAAAAGTTTTTTAGCAGGAAAGGCAGGGAACATGTCATTGTCGACTGTGTGATCTATGGCGTAATGTTCTTGCTGTGTATTGCATATCTGGTAACAGAGACCTATAATCCGTTCCTGTATTTTAGATTTTAGGAGTATATATGAAACAAGAGGGTAACAAGAGAGAAAAACTGCATAAAAAAAAGATAATGGCGCTGTTGTTTCTGGGGATGATGGGGATCATTGTTCTGATCAATCTGATTTCCAGGGATAAGGAATTCTCGGATAAGGAGAACCGGATGCTGGAGCAGAAGCCGCAAATTACCTTGTCAGGAATCGAGAGCGGCAGATTCATGGATCAATATGAAGCCTATAAGTCTGACCAGTTTGCAGGCAGGAATCTGTGGGTGGCGCTTAAGACGCGCGTGGATCTGCTGGTAGGAAAAAGAGAATCTAACGGTGTGTTCAAGGGAAAGAAGCACTATCTGCTGGAGGATATCGCAAGACCTAATGAGGAACAGATGCAGCAGAATCTGGAGACAATCAGAGAATTCGAATCAAAGTATGATGAGATTCCGATGTATATGATGCTGGTTCCGAATGCCGCGAATATCTTGTCTGATAAACTGCCGAATTTTGCAGTTACAGAAGATCAGAACGAAGTATTTGAAGGGATTCAGAAGGCTTTGGGAGAGCAGATCACCTGGGTGGATGTAAGTAAGACGCTTGCGGCACATAAGAAAGAAAATATTTACTATCGGACGGATCATCACTGGACGACGCTTGGGGCATGCTATGCATATCAGCAGTTGGCAGAGACGATGAATCTGGATACTTCAAAAGAACCGAAATTAACGGAATATGCTGTTACCAGTACTTTTAACGGGACATTGTCAGCTACAAGTGGATACGAGACGGGATATGAAGAGCCAATCTATATCTATGCGCCGAAGAATGAGGATGATGCGCCCAAAGTTGTGGTCAATTATGTGGAGGAGCAGAAAAAGACGGCTACATTATATGATAGTTCGAAACTCGAAGAGAAGGATAAGTATGCCATGTTCCTTAGCGGCAATCATGCCACGGTGGATATACGGACAACAGCAGATACGACAGATAGGCTACTGCTGATTAAGGATTCCTATGCCAACTGCCTGGTTCCGTTCCTGACACCGTATTACCGGGAGATTATTATCATCGATCCCAGATATTATTATGGCAATTTGGACGAGGTAATGGCAGAGAATAAGATTACAAGCGTGTTGTTCTTATATAATGGGAATACATTTGTAGAGGATAACAGTATCAGCGGAGTATTGCAAAATGGTGAGACTGAATAAATATCTAAGCGATGCCGGGGTATGCTCCAGAAGAGAGGCAGACCGGCTGATTGAAAGCGGACGCGTAACTGTCGATGGAAGAAAAGCGGCTCCGGGAACAAAGATAGAGCCGGGGCAGGAAGTAAGAATCGGCAAAAAAGTAATAAGAGATAAGATGGAAAGAATCGTCCTGGCGGTCAATAAGCCCGCCGGGATTGTTTGTACAGAAGATAAAAAAGAGAAGAAGAATATTATCCGTTATCTGAATTATCCGGTGAGAATCACCTATGCAGGAAGACTGGATAAGGATTCGGAAGGGCTGCTGATCATGACCAATGACGGAGATCTGATCAATGGGATGATGCGTGCAAGATACGGTCACGAGAAGGAATATAAAGTGACGGTGAATAAGCCGATTACAGAGGAATTCATACAGAAGATGTCTGAGGGTGTCAGAATTATAGATAAAGAGAAGGAACTGGATGTGGTAACCAGACCATGTAAAGTTCAGAAAATCGGCAAGTATACATTTTCTATTGTATTGACTCAGGGATTAAACCGGCAGATACGGAGAATGTGCGATGCATTAGGATATAAAGTTACCAGACTGGTAAGAGTAAGAATTATGAACGTGAAACTTGGGACCTTAAAACCGGGTGCCGTAAGAAAATTGACAGAGCAGGAGTTAAAAGAATTATATGAGCAAGTCAAAGAAAGCCAGAATGCAGGAATTAGTAGAGTTGTTGAATAGAGCCGGACGCGCTTATTATCAAGATGCGGAAGAAATCATGAGCAACTATGAGTATGATCAGTTGTACGACGAACTTCTGGAATTGGAGAAGGAATTAGGAATCACACTGTCAGGCAGCCCGACGGTGAATGTAGGATATGAAGTGTTGAGTGAACTTCCAAAAGAGCGCCATGAAAGACCGATGCTTTCTTTGGATAAGACGAAGGAAGTGGAAGAATTGAAGCGCTTTTTGGGGAATCAGAAGGCGATTATGTCCTGGAAGATGGATGGGCTTACGATTGTTCTTACTTATCGGGAGGGGAAATTGTATAAGGCAGTTACGCGAGGCAACGGAGAAGTAGGAGAAGTTATTACGAATAATGCCAGAGTGTTCAAGAATATTCCCCTTCAGATCGCATATCAGGGAGAATTGATCTTAAGAGGAGAGGCGATTATAGGATATAAAGACTTTGAGAAGATCAATGAAGAAATCGAAGATGTCGATGCGAAATATAAGAATCCCCGGAATCTTTGCAGTGGTTCTGTGCGCCAGTTGAACAATGAGATTACGGCGAAAAGGAATGTGAAGTTCTACGCTTTCTCCCTTGTGCAGGCGGAGAATGTAGAATTCCGGAATTCCAGAGCCTGTCAGATGAACTGGTTAAGAGAGCAGGGATTTGAGGTGGTGGAGTTCCATGAAGTAACAGCAGATACCGTGGAACAGGAAGTTATTAAATTTTCAGAAAAAATTACCCGGAATGATTTCCCATCCGACGGACTTGTGCTAGTATATGATGATATAGCGTATGGTCAGTCATTGGGGAGAACTTCGAAGTTCCCAAGAGATTCTTTTGCGTTCAAATGGGCGGATGAGATTCGGGAGACGACGCTTCTGGAGATTGAATGGAGTCCATCAAGGACAGGACTGATTAATCCGGTTGCTATATTTGAGCCGGTGGAATTAGAAGGAACCACTGTAAGCCGTGCCAGTGTCCACAACATCAGTATTATGGAAGAACTGGAACTGGGAATTGGTGATAAGATAGAAGTATATAAGGCGAATATGATTATCCCACAGATCGCAAAGAACCTAACCCGCAGCGGAGTAAAGGATATTCCGAAGGCATGCCCCGTCTGCCAGGGTGCTACAGAGATTCGTCAGATAAGCAATGCGAGAGCGTTATACTGTACCAACCCGGAGTGCCAGGCAAAGCACGTTAAGGCATTTACCTTATTCGTAAGCAGGGATGCATTGAATATCGAAGGCTTGTCCGAGGCAACTCTGGAGAAATTCATTTCCCTGGGATACATTAAGGAATATGCGGATATCTTCCACTTGGATCGATATCAGGAAGCGATTCAGAATCTGGAGGGATTCGGAGAGAGGTCTTATAAGAATCTGATCGCAAGTGTGGAGAAAGCAAGAACCACTACGCTTCCGCGAGTAATATATGGTCTTGGAATTGCCAATATCGGTCTTGCTAATGCGAAGATGATTTGTAAGGAATTCCACTATGATGTGGAGATGATGCTTAAGGCTGCAAGGGAAGATCTGAATGCAATCACCGGCATCGGTGAGGTAATTGCAAAAGCGTATGTGGATTATTTCTCTTCAGAACTTCATGTGAAGCAGTTCAGGAATCTTTTGGCAGAACTGGTGATTCCAAAAGAAGAACAGGAACAGACAAGGCAGATATTTGCAGGAGTTAATTTTGTGATTACCGGAAGTGTAGAACATTTTGCTAACCGTAATGAAGTAAAAGAACTGATTGAAAGTCTGGGAGGAAAGGTAACCGGATCTGTGACTTCTAAGACGGACTATCTGATCAACAACGATGTGACGTCTACATCATCTAAGAATAAGAAAGCAAACGAACTGGGAATCCCAATCATATCAGAAGAGACATTCCTTAGTATGGTAAATGGGGGAAGAAACCGGTAGAAAGAAGGGAAGAAGATGTCTGAACAGGACAATAATAGAAACGATGTGGAGAAAGTAGAAAACGTGCAGGTAGAAGATACCAAGAAGCATGAGGATGAATATGAAAAAGTCTGCTTTGTATGCAGGCGTCCGGAGAGCGTAGCAGGAAAGATGGTAGATCTTCCGAACGGGATTTCCGTGTGCAGCGACTGTATGCAGAAGAGTTTTGACGCGATGACCAACGGACAGATTGATCTGAGCCAGTTGATGAATATGCCGGGAGTGCAGATTGTGAATATGGCAGATATGGAACAGAGTATTCCGAAGAAGCAGAAGATCAAGAAGAAAAAGGAAGGGGAGGCAAGACAGCCCCTAATCGATATCCGCAATATCCCGGCGCCGCATAAGATTAAGGCGAGACTGGATGAATATGTGGTAGGTCAGGAATATGCGAAGAAGGCAATGTCCGTGGCTGTTTATAATCATTATAAGCGGGTGGCAACGGATACCATGGATGATATTGAGATTGAGAAGTCTAATATGCTGATGATCGGACCTACAGGCTCCGGTAAGACATATCTGGTTAAGACTCTGGCGCGGCTCTTAGATGTACCGCTTGCCATTACCGATGCAACCTCTCTTACAGAGGCCGGATACATCGGAGACGATATCGAGAGTGTAGTGTCCAAACTTCTGGCAGCGGCAGACAATGATGTTGAGAAGGCGGAGCAGGGAATCATCTTTATTGATGAGATTGATAAGATTGCCAAGAAGAAGAACACGAATCAGAGGGATGTAAGCGGTGAGTCCGTACAGCAGGGAATGCTAAAATTATTAGAAGGCAGCGATGTGGAGGTTCCGGTGGGAGCCAACAGCAAGAATGCAATGGTGCCGCTGACTACGGTGAATACGAAGAATATTCTTTTTATTTGTGGTGGGGCATTCCCGGATCTGGAGGGTATCATCAAGGAGCGTTTGACGAAACAGTCTTCCATTGGGTTTGGCGCAGATCTGAAAGACAGATTCAATCATGACAAGACGATCCTTGAGAAGGTTACGACAGAAGACTTGCGGAATTTTGGAATGATTCCGGAGTTTTTAGGCCGTCTGCCGATTGTGTTTACTTTGCAAGGCTTGACAGAAGAGATGATGGTCAAGATTCTGAAAGAACCTAAGAATGCCATCCTGAAGCAATATCAGAAATTACTTGCGCTGGATGAAGTAAAACTGGATTTTGACGAAGGGGCATTGCTTGCAATTGCAAGAAAAGCAATGAAGAAGGATACTGGTGCAAGAGCGCTTCGGGCGATTATTGAAGAATTTATGCTGGATATTATGTATGAGATTCCAAAAGACGACAGTATCGGACGGGTGACTATTACCAAAGAGTACATAGAAGGGACTGGTGGTCCGATCATTATGTTGAGAGGTCAGGAGGTCTTAAGAATAGAATAGTTAGTATACCTCATATACTTGATTAAAAAGTGTATGAGGTATGTTTATATGGATGGAGAATTATGTCGGGAGAAGATTCTGTCTGAAGATTACATGGATTTTATTGTACCAGTCTTTAGAGAGGTGGATATCTTGAATGCGCCACAGGATCATTCCTGTAAACAAGAAATGGATTTTGGTTACTATGCGGTCTATGCGGATAAAGAGATATTAGAGCCTCTGACATTGAGAGATTATTGGTATAATTCCATACCAAACTGCTATGAACTGCTGGATATGGCTGCGTTAAATGCAGCGGGAATCAGTAGCGTTCAGAATTATCCGAACCTTCAGTTGCAGGGAGAGAATGTGATGATTGGGTTTCTTGATACTGGAATTGATTACCGGAATCTAGTGTTTCGTAATATCGACGGTTCTACACGGATCGCAGGTATATGGGATCAGACCATACAGGATGGAACGAATCCGGAAGGGCTTGACTATGGAAGCGAATACACGGAGGATATGATTAATGAAGCATTACAGTCGGGGGATCCGTTAAGCATTGTTCCAAGCGTTGATAAGAATGGGCATGGAACGTTTCTTGCCAGTGTGGCGGCAGGAAGTGCGGATGTGCAGAACCGTTTCTTGGGAGCAGCACCAGAGGCGACAATTGGAGTGGTAAAACTAAAGACGGCAAAAAAGTATTTAAAAGATTTCTATGCGATACGGCAGGATGCGGAATGTTTTCAGGAAAATGATATTATGCTTGGTATGAAATACTTGAATGCTTTGGCGAGAAAGAAGAACATGCCTTTAGTGCTGTGTGTGGCTTTGGGGACGAACTTCGGGGGACATAATGGAACAACCTTGCTGTCAACGATGATTGAACAGTATTCTTCAGTTTTGAATAGAAGCGTTGTAATCGGAACTGGAAATGAAGCGGTACAGCGTCATCATTATTTTTATAAGTTTGAGGATATGAATGAGCAAAAAAACGTTGAGATTCGGGTCGGTGAGGGGGTTGAAGGATTCGTAGCGGAACTATGGACGACGGTTCCCAATGTAATGGCAGTAGCATTCACCTCACCTTCCGGTGAGCGTACGAACCACATTACTTTAAGACAGGGAGAGATATATAATACGGAGTTTATATTCGACCGAACGCAGGTGAGCATGGAGTACCGGCTGTTGCTTGAGAATAATGATTCCCAGTTGATATTTATGCGTTTTCGCAATCCATCGCAGGGGATATGGAAGATAACTGTAAAGCCGGTAAAAATCTCGGAAGGAGCTTTTCATATCTGGCTTCCGGTTCAGAGTTTCCTGACAGGAGAAGCGTATTTTCTTGAAGCAAGCCCAGATACGACGCTGACAGAACCGGGAACCAGCAGGGCGTCTATGACGGTGGCCTATTATAATGGAGTGGATAATGGAGTTGATATTAATTCAGGGAGAGGGTATACTAGAGATGGACGAGTAAAACCGGATTATGCAGTGCCGGGAGTTGCAGTAACCGGAGCAGGGCTGAATGGACAGTTTGTTGTCAGAAGTGGCTCCAGTGTTGCGACGGGGATTGCTGCCGGGGCAGCTGCTCTTATGATGGAATGGATCTTAGAGCAGCCGAGATCGCGTGGTGCGAACTCCAGCCAGATTAGGAATATCATTCTGATTGGGACAGATCAGAGAGCGTCGATGGAATATCCGAATCAGGAATGGGGATATGGCACGATGAATCTGTATCGTTCGTTGGATACGCTGCGGCAACTGTAGAAGAGAATCAAAGGAGAAAAGGAGAAGATAAGATGTCAGATTTTTTTGAAGAATTAGGAAAAAGAATTACGGATGTAGCAAGTGATATCAGTAAGAGAACAGAAGATACGATCGAGGTTCAGAAGATTAAGGGAGATATCCGTTCTATGAAGCGTGCGAACGAAAGGAATCTTCTGGATATCGGACGCATGGTCTATGACAAATTCCAGAAAGGCGAGGTAGATGATACTGAGTATATCACTCTGTGTGAAGAGATTGAGAAGAGAGAAGAAGAGATTGAGAAACGGGAAGAAGAGATTGTAAGAATCAAAGAGGATAGATAGATGCTTTCATGGATGATGGGACTTTTTGCTGTTTTATTAGGTACAGATGAAGCGATAAAGCAGCAGATAGAAGAAAATGTGATCCAAGGGGAGAACAGGAAGATTCTGGGTGGAAGAATTATCATACGCAAGGTGTATAATCGGGGATTCCTATTGAATCTTTTAGATCAGCATCCGGCAGTTATAAAAGGGACTTCAGTGGTAACGGGACTTGGAGTCCTGTTTTATGATGCCATGATCTTTATGAAGAAAGGGCATTATGTAAGGAAACTTGGAATGACACTTTTAAGTGCCGGAGCAGCAAGCAATATCTTCGACCGGCTGGTCAGAGGGAAAGTGATTGATTACATAGGTGTTCGAACTGAGAATAAATTTCTTGCCCGTATTACTGCTAATCTTGGAGATTTTTATATTGCTTTAGGAGCATTGCTTACATCAATGTGCAATATTGGAAAGTAGACCAATATAAATTTCAAAGATACTATGCATAAAAATAAGTATTTTTATAGACAATTATGTCGAAATGTACTAATATAGTAATGGCGACGCAATTTTAAGGAAGGAAGGGAACTAGTTTATGAAAAGAAATGTTATCGTAGGACAGTCAGGGGGACCTACAGCAGCAATTAATTCAAGCCTTGCTGGAGTGTATCGTACAGCAAAAGACCGTGGAGCGAATAAAGTATACGGAATGCTTCATGGCATACAGGGATTATTAGAAGAGAAATATATTGATCTTTCAGATCATATTCAGACAGAACTGGATGCAGAATTATTGAAGAGAACACCGGCAGCATTCTTGGGATCATGCCGTTACAAATTACCAGAGATTCATGAGAATCGCGAAGTATATGATAAGATCTTCGAGATTCTTGAGAAACTGGATATTGAAGCATTCATCTATATTGGTGGTAATGATTCCATGGATACGATCAAGAAGTTATCCGATTATGCGATCATTACAGGCTTTTCAACAAGATTCATCGGATGCCCGAAGACAATTGATAATGACCTTGCACTTACAGACCATACACCGGGATACGGAAGTGCAGCGAAGTATATCGGTACATCCATGAAAGAGATCATCCGTGATGGCTTCTGCCTGGAATATGAAAAAGGTATCGTTACAATCGTAGAGATTATGGGACGTAATGCCGGCTGGCTGACGGGCGCAACTGCATTGTCCAAAGGTGAAGACTGTGAAGGTCCGGATCTGATCTATCTGCCGGAGATTACATTCGATCTTCAGACATTCAGCAGTAATGTAAAAAAACTCCTTGAAAAGAAGACATCTATCGTTGTAGCAGTATCAGAGGGTATCCGTACTGCTGATGGAAGTTATGTATGCGAACTTGGTAACAGCATTGACTTTGTGGATGCATTTGGTCATAAGCAGTTATCAGGAACTGCTTCTTATCTTGCAAGCTTCATCGCAGGAGAGATCGGATGCAAGACTCGTGCAATTGAGTTAAGTACTCTGCAGCGTGCAGCATCTCACGCAGCATCCCGTGTAGATATCCTGGAGGCTTATCAGGTTGGTGGTGCAGCTGTAAAGGCTGCTGATGAAGGCGATTCCGGTAAGATGGTAGTTCTTCAGAGATTGTCTGATGATCCGTATCAGTGCGGAACAGAAGTAAAAGATGTTCATAAGATCGCAAATGATGAGAAACTTGTTCCAAGAGAATGGGTAAATGAAGATGGTACTTACGTTACAAATGAGTTCATCTCTTACGTAAGACCGTTGATCCAGGGTGATGTATCTCCAGTCATGGTTGATGGTATCCCGAGACATCTGTATACTCCTAAGGAATTAAGTTATAGATAATAAGTCGCACAATATAAGATGCCGCCTGTGGTCAAGCAGGCGGCATCTGCAATATGAAAATAAAGTAACAATCCGGCTTATGGCTGAACTGTTACAAATAAATCATATAAAGTTGAAAAAGTACTTGTATTTTTGCTGTAAATCAAGTAATATATAAATCACTCTATTATTCAAAAGAATCATGAGATCTGTTATTTCAATTTGTTTCAATGTTAATTTCAACAATATTTCAGCCCTATGGGAAAAAGAGGTGGTGTGGGTGTCATCAAAAGAAGGATATGACGTGTTGCGTCTGATTGAACATGGGCAGATATGTTATATCAGTTCGGAATATGTCGAGGGAAGGGTATTGGCTAACTGGCTAAAGTTCCATCCCCATATTACAAAAGAGAAATTATTCGGCTGGATTCAAAGTATGACAAGGCAACTTAGCATGATACATAAGTGTCGGAAGAAGTCATATTATCAGTATGTGAATCCTTATAGCATTGTCCTGGCAGAAGATGAGGAATTGTATTTTCTGGATATGGATGCCAGTTCCAATGAGAAACAGTTAAAACTGATGCGAAGGCGTGTCGTGCGGGAAGCATTTCTTCCGGCAGAAGAACCCTATTATCAGAAAGCAAGTATCGGGCTGGATATCTATGGGCTTGGCAAGACGATTCAATATCTGCTGTCTATCTCCGAACCAGATCCGCCCTTAAGTAAACGAGAAGAGAAAAGATTTCAAAGAATCATATCAAAATGCCTGAAAAGGCAATCAAAATCATCATATCAAAATGTATCAGAGATTCGAAAAGTTATCCCGATATATAAGACAAAGGCGAAGAATTCCCACCACGGTATCCGTAGAATTCTTGTAGCAGGAGGAATTATTCTTGCATCTGGGGTTATATGCAAGATGCTCGTGTTCACAGAATATGGAAACCAGAAGGAGAGAATATCGCAGGAAAGTACACAAGAAGAGAAGACAGAGGATTCAGATAGTAAGAAGAAAACGAAAAGGGCAGAGATACAGAAGGTTTCAGAAGGTGCCTCCAATGATACTGAGGAATACATGGAATTGGCAATCGCGTATTTTCTGGATGTGGAGGACTATGAGAAAAGCCTTTGCTGTCTAAATAAGATTAGAAAAAACTATGTTCCGGCTGTAGATCTTGGAATCATTGTTCAAGCATTTTTAAGTAATGAAGAGGAAAAAGATGTGGAATTGATTGAAAAGCATCTGAAAAGCCTGGAAGAACAGATTCAAGCAGAACTGATTCAAGAGAAACAAGCGAAGAGCGAAATAGTTCGCAATGGTGATGAGGGGCGGTATTATCATTGCCTGGTGAAAGGTTACGGACTGCTGGGTACGGAAGAAGCATCCGAAGAGATTCTGCGTCTTGGCAGGAAGTATCTGGACATAGAGGGGAATAATAGTGAAGAAATAACAGAGATTCAGGAGTATATGGCATCCGCTTATGAGAAGATGGAGAAGAAAGAAGAAGCCGCGCATATGTACGAGGTGGTACTGGAACAGGAAACGGATGCAGGCAGGCGAGAAGAACTGTACCGGAATATTGTGATATTGTATGAAGCCTGCGATCGGAATGATAGGGCACTTGATACGTGTGTGCAGGGAATTGAAGAATTGAAAGACTCAGAAGAACTTAGGATGATCCATATCCGGTTATTGTGTAAGGATGCGTCTGTCGGCCGGGATGTCTGTGCGCAGACCATACGGGAATATATCCGGCAGATACCGAAGATTCTGGAGAAAGAGGAGTTTCAGAAGTTGCAGAGAGAATATGAGATACATGTGGAAGGAGAAGAGGTATGGGTAGGAAACTGAGAAGTATTGTGGCATTTCTTGTTGTGATGGTAATGTTATATTGTCAGCAGGAGAGATTCGTGGATCTGGCATATGCGCAAGAAGAAAGAATGTGTCTTGCAAATGCACAGGAGAATCGTAAGGCATTTGGTGTGTCTGGAGAAGGAGAAGAGGGTGCGAAGTTGTCGGGAGGAACAGAACAGTCATTCAGGGAAGAAGGAGGAGAAATGTTGCCGGATGAGGAAGACGGAAGGATACCGGAACGTAATTGGGAGAATGGGAAATTGCCAGAAGATGAAGACAAAGGGGAGAATCGAGACAAAGGGAAAGATGGCGACAAAGAGGAAGGCGAAGATAAAGCGGAAGATGAAGACAAAGGAGAAGAGCAGCCGTCGGAAGGGGAAGAAAAGCCTCCGGAAGAAGTAGAGGGCGGAGGGGAGGAACCTCCGGAAGAAATGGTATGCTTTGAGATAGTAATTGCACCAGAAGACGGAGAAAATGGCTATTATATTACAAAGCCAGATGTAGAGATCTGTCATATGAGCATCAGAGGAACTACAAAATATCGTTTTTCAGATAGTGATGGCCAGATAACAGAGGGCGAATTGAAGCAGCCAGAAGGGAAGATGCGAATTGAGAAAGAGAAATTCCAGGAAGGGACGAATCACCTGTCTGTATGGATGGAGGATGAAACAGGCAGGCGTATTGAAGAATATACACTGGAACGGGATTTCAGGATTGATACGATAGCGCCCGTTATTCGGATACAGACACCGAGAGGGCTGGATGCGTGGTATCAGAAAGAAGTGTTTATTAGTGTTATAGGTGAAGATGGAGAGAAGGGAAGCCAGGCAGAATATATCACCTGCTTTTCGGAAAACCAACTATTTGGCAGCAGTCACCAGGCAAATGCGGGATTTCGGATTGCGCAGATGTCAGCGAAAGGGAATGCAGTGCCTGTTACCATAAGGATTAGGGATCGGGCTGGAAATCACGCTGAACAGACGGTGGGAATCTATATTGACAGCCAACCGCCCAAGGCATCCATAGAAGGTGTTCAGAACTATATGATAACCAGCCAGCCGGTAGAAGTGAACTACCTAATAGAAGAAGAGAATCTGATTGGACAGGCAAGTGCTAGTGCCAGATGGGAAGATCCACAGGGGAAAGTGACAGTAATGAAAGCCGAAGAGTGGAAAGACACAGGGAATGGAATCCGTGCATGCCAGACACTGACGGAGGATGGCATCTATCAGTTAAGTGTAGAGGCTAAGGATCAGTCTGGATATGGGGATAATAGCAGTGCACAGGTCATTATCGATAAGGAGAATCCTGTCATTGGATATGTGGATCAGATTGACCATCAGTATCTACAGAGTTTCTGTTGGAATTATCCGGCAGAAGAGTGTATTCAGGATTTTACCAGTTATACATATACCATAACGCTGGATGGAAAGCCTTACCACATGGGAGATAAAGTAACAAGGGAAGGAAGCCATGCGTTAGAAATCAAAGCCGTAGATTCAGCAGGGAATACAGGAACAGCAAAGGCACATTTTGTGATAGACCATACACCTCCACAGGTAATCTATAAAGATGTGGAGGAGGGAGAGACATACGAAGAAGAAAAGGAATTTCAGATTACGCTTAAGAATCAAGAAGACTTCATTGATGAGATACGTGTGAATGGAGTGTTACAGAAGACATCTTCAAGAGGCAAGGTTTATCAGTACAATGTACAAGACCGTAAAGATTATGAGATCTCGGTAAAGGCATATGATAAGGCGGGAAACCAGACAACTTCAAGACTGAAATTTCAGGTGGTTGAAAAAAAGAGTATACTGGAAAAGATAGTAAAACCAGTTGTCCAAAAGATTAGTGGTTCAGCGGAGTCGATGAAGGAGAAAAAGTCGATGGATAGTGGTGAAGAAGAGGGGATGGCTGGAGAGATTGTAGTTGCATTTGGATTTGTAGCTGTACTTATAATCCTGGGAAGTGGAGGGATGCTTTGGAGAAGGCAGGAGAAAAAAAGTCACCAATAAATCATCAATCATTATAAAAATAGTTGTGAAAATTAGCATGATATGATATAGTTTATATAGTTAAATGAATGTGCTGAGACAAGAGAGCAAATGATACAACAAAGTGTTGTTATTTAGTTTGCTCTTTTTTCTTTGAATATCCTTTTTGTGGGATAGAACTGGCAAGCGATTAAGGAATGAAGGTGGAGGCAGATGGACAGAAAATATTACGATACGATTGAGAGCAATCCAGTGATTGCGGCAATTAAAGATAAGGATGGTTTGGAAAAGTGTTGTAAGTCAGAGAATATCAAAGTAGTCTTTATCTTATTTGGAGACATCTGCTCGATAGGGGATATTGTTGAAAAGGTTAAGAAGGCAGGAATGCTTGCAATGGTACATATGGATTTAATTACGGGATTGAGTTCAAAGGAGATAGCCGTAGATTATATTAAGAATCATACGATGGCTGATGGAATTATCACGACCAAGCCTACGTTAATCCGAAGGGGAAGAGAATTATCTCTGTGTACGATTTTGAGATATTTTCTGATTGATTCTATGGCATTAGAGAATATCAAGCAGCAGCAATCCATGGTAAGACCTGATTTTATTGAAGTATTGCCGGGTCTTATGCCGAAGGTGATCGGTAAGATCTGTAAGGAATCCAGAACGCCGATTATCGCAGGTGGGCTGATTCGGGATAAAGAGTCAGTGATGGCAGCCCTGTCAGCGGGAGTGATTGCAGTATCAACCACGAATCAGGATGTATGGCAGATGTAAAGCCGTGAGGTGCTAATAATAAAAAGATACAATCAAGAAAAGGGAGGATTACATAATGACAAAATATGTAATGGCGCTGGATGCAGGAACGACAAGCAACCGATGCATCTTATTTAATGAGGCGGGGGAGATGTGCAGTGTTGCACAGAGAGAATTCAAGCAATATTTCCCGAAGCCGGGCTGGGTAGAGCATGATGCGGATGAGATCTGGGCAAGCCAGCTAGGAGTCGCAGTGGAAGCGATGAATATGATAGGAGCGACAGCAGAGGATATTGCTGCGATCGGAATCACCAATCAGAGAGAGACGGTCATTGTGTGGGATAAGAATACAGGGGAACCTGTTTATCATGCAATCGTATGGCAGTGCAGAAGAACTTCCGAATATAGCGATTCTTTGAAGGAAAAAGGACTGGTAGAAAAGTTCAGAGAGAAGACCGGGCTGGTGATAGATGCGTATTTTTCTGCCACTAAGGTGAAATGGATTCTTGACAATGTGCCGGGAGCAAGAGAAAGAGCGAAGAGAGGGGAACTGCTCTTTGGAACGGTGGAGACATGGCTGATCTGGAAATTAACGAAAGGTGCGGTTCATGTGACGGATTATTCCAATGCATCACGAACCATGCTTTTCAATATTAATACGCTAGAATGGGATGATGAGATCCTGGAAGAACTGGACATTCCAAAGTGCATGCTTCCGGAAGCAAAGCCATCCAGCTGTATCTATGGAGAGGCAGATCCATCTTTCTTAGGGGGACCGATTCCAATCGCAGGTGCAGCGGGAGATCAGCAGTCGGCGTTATTTGGCCAGACTTGTTTTAATGCGGGCGAGGCGAAGAATACCTATGGAACCGGATGTTTCTTGTTGATGAATACAGGAGAAAAGCCGGTATTCTCTAAAAATGGGTTGATCACAACGATTGCATGGGGATTGGATGGAAAAGTGAATTATGCACTGGAAGGTTCTATCTTCGTAGCGGGAGCTGCAGTTCAGTGGTTGAGAGACGAGATGCGTCTGATTGATTCCGCAATCGATTCTGAGTATATGGCTAAGAAGGTAAAGGATACCAATGGATGTTATGTGGTTCCTGCATTTACAGGGCTTGGAGCGCCACACTGGGATCAATATGCAAGAGGAACGATTGTAGGAATCACCCGTGGCGTGAATAAATATCATATCATCCGTGCTACATTAGAGTCTCTGGCTTATCAGGTCAATGACGTGCTGAATGCCATGGGAGCGGATTCGGGCATATCCCTTGCAGCCCTGAAAGTAGATGGCGGTGCCAGTGCGAATGACTTTCTGATGCAGACCCAGGCGGATATAATCAACGCCCCGGTACAGCGCCCACAGTGTGTAGAGACGACAGCAATGGGAGCTGCATATCTTGCCGGTCTGGCAGTCGGATACTGGAAGAGTAAGGAAGAGGTCATTAAGAACTGGGCGATTGACCGGACGTTTACCCCATCCATTGAAGAAGAAGAAAGAGTCAAGAGAATCAAAGGATGGAACAAAGCGGTTAAGTATGCATATGGATGGGCAAAAGACGAATAAACCAAAATAGTATCAAGTGAATAGATCGTTGCATGAGAGAGGAGCCAGCAATAGTCGCATTGAAAGAGATGCGTTTATTTTACTGGCTCCTTTTTGATTTTAAGATATTTCTTAAGAAGAGAAATGTCTTAAAAAAATTAACTGAGTGGATATTATGATAGGAGGAGAAGCAATCATGTATGATTATGATGTGATAATTATAGGAGCGGGGGTATCTGGCAGTGCCATTGCACGAGAACTTTCCCGATACAAAGTGAATGCGTGTGTATTAGAAAGAGAAGAAGATGTATGCTGTGGAACTTCCAAAGCCAACAGCGGAATCGTCCATGCCGGGTACGATGCGCCAATCGGTTCTATGAAGGCGAAGATGAATCTGCGAGGTAATGCAATGATGGAACAGTTATCTAAGGATCTGGATTTTCCTTTTTTCCGCAATGGTTCACTGGTAATCTGTTTGGACAAAAAAGATATGCCAAGATTACAGGAACTATATGACAGAGGAGTTGCCAATGGGGTTTGGGGGCTTCAGATTCTGATGAAAGAAGAAGTAAAAGAGAGGGAACCGAATATTACGGATGAGGTATATGCAGCGCTATATGCGCCTACCGGAGGAATCGTGTGCCCTTTCGGTCTTAATATTGCACTGGCAGAAAATGCGAATACGAATGGTGTGGAATTTCGGTTTCATACGGAAGTCCAGAAGATTGAAAAATCAGAGGAAGGATTTATACTACATACAAGTCAGGGAGATTATAGGGCTGGATATGTGGTAAATGCAGCCGGTGTGTATGCAGATCATTTCCACAATATGGTCAGTGATCAGAAGATACATATTACTGCAAGAAAGGGAGATTATTTCCTGTTGGATAAAAGTGCCGGAAAACATGTGAGCAGTACAATATTTGCCTTGCCGGGTATCTATGGAAAGGGGGTTCTTGTAGCGCCAACTGCCCATGGCAATCTGCTGGTAGGACCAACTGCAATCGATATTCCTAATAAAGAAGGAACGAATACAACCAGGGAAGGACTTGACCAGGTGCTTGCAAAAGCGGGAATGAATGTAAAGAACCTTCCGATGAGACAGGTAATCACTTCATTCGCAGGGCTTCGGGCGCATGAAGATCAGGATGAATTCATCATTGAAGAGGTAGAAGACGCCAAAGGCTTCATTGATTGTGCAGGAATTGAGTCTCCGGGGCTTACCAGCTGTCCGGCGATCGGAGAATTAGTTGCAGATATGTTAAGAGATAAGATGAGGCTGGAAGAAAAAGAAGAGTTCATCGCAACGAGAAAAGGAATCCTGAATCCGGAGACATTATCAAAAGAGGAACGGATAGAGTTAATAAAAAATAATCCGGCATACGGCAATATTATCTGCCGGTGTGAGATGATAACAGAAGGTGAGATTATTGATGCGATCAGACGTCCTCTTGGCGCGAGATCTCTGGATGGAGTGAAACGCAGGACAAGAGCGGGCATGGGACGCTGTCAGGCTGGCTTCTGTTCGCCAAGAACTATGGAGATTCTGGCAAGGGAACTGAAGGTAGATATGCAGGATGTTACGAAGTCGGGAGGAGCATCAAAGATTGTCGTAGGTGTTAATAAAGATACAATATAAGGAGGCGCAAAAAAAGATGAAGAATTATGATATTGTGATTATCGGCGGCGGTCCTGCGGGGCTTGCAGCAGCAGTTTCCGCTAAGGAGAACGGAATTGAAAGCATTCTGATCCTGGAGAGAGATAAGGAACTTGGCGGCATTCTGAATCAATGTATTCACAATGGCTTCGGCTTACATACATTCAAAGAAGAACTAACCGGACCGGAATATGCAGGCAGATTCATCGAACAGGTAAATGAACTTCAGATAGAGTATAAACTTCATACAATGGTAATGGATATTCGTGCAGACAAAGTGATCACTGCTATGAATCGGGAGGAAGGGCTTTTTGAGATTCAGGCGAAGGCAGTCATCCTGGCAATGGGATGCAGAGAGAGACCAAGAGGCGCATTGAACATTCCGGGATATCGTCCGGCGGGAATCTTTTCAGCCGGAACGGCGCAGAGGCTGGTGAATATGGAAGGCTATCTGCCGGGAAGAGAAGTTGTCATCTTAGGTTCCGGCGATATCGGTCTGATCATGGCAAGAAGAATGACGTTGGAAGGAGCCAAAGTAAAAGTAGTGGCAGAATTAATGCCATATTCCGGCGGGCTTAAAAGAAATATCGTTCAGTGCCTGGATGACTATGGGATTCCGTTAAAATTAAGCCATACAGTTGTTGATATTCAAGGGAAAGAAAGACTGGAGGGAGTTACGCTTGCGGAGGTAGATGGAAAAGGCAAGCCGATTTCGGGAACAGAAGAATTCTATTCCTGTGATACTTTGCTGCTATCCGTCGGACTGATTCCGGAAAATGAACTTTCCGGCGGAATGGGCGTGGAGTTGAATCCGGTCACTTCCGGACCAAGAGTCAACGAGAGCCTGGAGACGAATATCGAAGGTGTATTTGCGTGTGGCAATGTGCTTCATGTGCATGACCTGGTGGATTTCGTATCTGAGGAGGCGAAAGCGGCAGGAAAGAATGCAGCCATGTATGTAAAATCAGAAGGAATAACAGATAGACCGGCATCAGATAAGGGGAAAAAGCCATGTGTCCGGTTGAAGGCAACAGATGGTGTGCGTTATACCGTGCCGGAAACAATTCATGTAGACCGGATGGCTGATACACTGACAGTACGTTTCCGTGTTGGCGGCGTATATCAGAATTGCTTTATAAGTGCATATTTTGACGATGAGCGAGTGATTCATAAGAAACGACCGGTAGTTGCGCCTGGTGAGATGGAAGAGATTAAGTTAACAAAAGAGCAGTTGGAAAAGTATCCGGATCTTGAGATGATAACGGTGAAGATTGAGGAGGCGTAGAGAAGATGGAAGAGAGGAATCTGATATGTATTAACTGTCCGATGGGATGCGCTCTTGCGGTCACAATGAATGGAACTGAAGTAGTAAAGGTTAGTGGGAATACGTGTAAACGCGGTGATATCTATGCCAGAAAAGAAGTGACCAATCCGACCAGAATCGTAACTTCCACGATAAGGGTGACGGGTGGAGATGAGAGCATGGTATCGGTGAAGACGAAAGAAGATATTCCCAAAGGGAAGATTATGGATTGTGTGAAAGCGTTGAAAGAAGTTACCTTAAATGCACCGGTATGTATCGGAGAGGTGATCTTGGAGAATGTGGCTGATACGGGAACTGACATTGTAGCGACTAAAAATGTGAGGGCGGTTTGAAAACCCCATAAAAAGGGAGGATGCCGGGTGATTGTGTTACCAATTCCCGGCATGTATTATGAAAAAGTTTATTCAAAATTGTGTTTAGTGTTCTTTTCATTTGATACGTTTAGTATAAACTAGACCTATGAAGAAACAATGTTAAACAAATGAAGGTTTTTTGAAAGATAAATGAACAAATTATGAACACTATTTTCTATAAGCAAAAAGCGGAATGCCATTCTTGGTAGGAAGTTCCACATATCCCTGTGTCAGTGGTCTTACATAATCAATAAACTGATCGCTGATGTCAGAGCCTTCATTAATGATCCACTCAGCCGGAACAGGTTTTTCTTGATTGCAGATGATATTCACGTCCGCAGTGCCATAAGACAACTCATAAGGAACGCTCTTATTCCTGATAAATGTAATCATCTTGCCGGTGTCGCCCATAAGTGCCACCTGAACAGCATAGATACCGGCATTCACAGATTCATCCAGGTCAACTCTGGACAGGTGCGCGCAGGAACAGCGCTGGCACACATTCAGCTCAATTGAACGAACCTTTACACCAATCTTCTCCTTTACCAGATTCTCCAGGTATTTGCCGGAGCCGGTCAGCATCTTATGCCCGAAAGAGTCAGTACCTACATCGCTTGCATATTCGCAGATGAATGTACCGTTGCCGTCATTGATTCCCTCAGAGATGCAGACAACCAGATTCGGAGTTGTCTTAAGTCCTTCTCTGACTTTTTCGATAAATGCATCCTGATCGAATGCAACTTCGGGAAGATAGATCAATACCGGATTATCGCCTTCGAACTTACGCGCAAGAATGCTGGCAGCAGTCAGCCATCCTGCATGGCGTCCCATAACTTCTACAATGGTAACGGACTGCTTGTTATCATATACGTTTGCGTCAGTTGCAATCTCACGAACAACGGTAGCCACGTACTTAGCAGCACTTCCGTATCCTGGCGTGTGATCCGTCTCTACCAGATCGTTGTCAATCGTCTTTGGAACGCCGATGAAACGGATGTCACTGTGGATTTCCTCGGCATAGCGAGACAACTTGCTTACAGTATCCATAGAATCATTTCCGCCGATGTAGAAGAAATAGCCAATATTGTGTTCTTCGAATTTCTGGAACAATGTAGGATAGACTGAATCTGCCAGGTCTTCCGGCAATTTGTAGCGGCAGGAGCCTAAGTAAGCGCCAGGAGTAGTGCGTACAAGTTCTAGTTCGTTTGTTTTGCCTAAAGCCCCGATATCCATCATATTTCCATTCAGGAATCCTTCGATTCCATTCACCATTCCATAGATGCGTTCTATAGAGTCAGAGTGTTTCAAGCCTTCTGATACCACTCCGTATAAACTGCCGTTGATGACAGCAGTAGGACCGCCAGATTGTCCAACTATAATATTTTTCATTGCAATATCCTCCTAGTCATGTATATTCTCTATCATTTACTATAAAGGATAGAGATGGATTTTACAATTGTGCAAAATAGATTTTTATAGGTTTTATAAAAGAGATAAAAGAGATTTTACAAAGAATCGGTTGGAAAAATCGTTAAAATGTTTTATACTAGTTAAAGTTATATACTAACAGGTAAAGGAGAGAGAGAATGAAGTACATTTCATTTGCAATCCCATGTTATAATTCGCAGGATTATATGTCGCATGCGATTGAAAGTATTCTACCGGGCGGAGAAGATGTGGAGATTATTATTGTTAATGATGGCTCTAAGGACAGAACATCAGAGATTGCCCATGAATACATGGAGCGGTATCCGAATATTATTAAAGTTGTAGATAAAGAGAATGGCGGACACGGAGATGCGGTGAATTCGGGTCTTACCAATGCACAGGGTAAATATTTTAAAGTTGTGGACAGTGATGACTGGGTGGATGAAGAAGCGCTGCATAAGATATTGGAACTGCTTCGGCATCTGGAAGATGAGAATGAGCAGATAGATATGCTGGTGTCCAATTATGTATACGAGAAGGTTGGGGCAGCGCATAAGAAATGCATCCACTACCGTAATGTACTGCCACAGGATGAGATATTCCGTTGGGATGATATCGGGCATTTTCATTTGGATCAGTATATTTTGATGCATTCGGTTATCTACCGGACAGATATGCTGAAATTAAGTCAGATGATATTGCCGAAGCATACGTTCTATGTAGATAATATCTATGTATATTATCCATTGCCTTATGTGCGTAAGATCTACTATCTGGATGTGGATTTTTACCGGTATTATATCGGAAGAGACGACCAGTCTGTCAATGAGAAGAATATGATTGCAAGGGTTGACCAGCAGATTTTCGTTACGAAGACCATGATAGATATGTATGAGTTAAAGAAGGTTACCAGTAAGAAATTAAGAGCATATATGATTAACTATCTGGCAATCATGATGACGGTGTCATCCATACTTCTGATCCGATCCAAGACACAGGAGAATCTGGAGAAGAAGAAAGAACTCTGGAAGTATCTTAAGCAGAAGGATGTCAAGGTCTATATTAAGATCCGATATGGTATTCTTGGACAGACTATGAATATACCGGGGAAATCTGGCAGAAAGATATCTTCTCTCGCATATAGCGTTGCGAGAAGAATTATTGGATTCAATTAATAAAATATGAATAATTTGGCAGCCATGTCACATACTAGGATTAAGAATGAAAAGGAGAGTGTGACATGGCTATTGATTTTAAAGAAAGTAAGACAAGAGTGAATCTGATGAAAGCATTTGCCGGAGAGAGCCAGGCAAGAAACAGGTATACCATTGCAGCAGAAGAGGCGAAGAAACAGGGCTTATTCTCAGTGAATCAGATCTTCCTTTTTACTGCGGATCAGGAACGTGCTCATGCAGAGCGTTTTTACAATCTGCTTAAGAACCTTTCCGGAACTACGATTGAGATTGCGGGAGGCTATCCGATCGATCATTTTGAGAGTGTGGTCGATCTGTTAAAAGCAGCGAAGCACAACGAGATGGAAGAGGCGGATGATGTATATCAGGCATTTGGAAATGAAGCAAAAGAGGAAGGATTTATTGAGGCAGCGTCTACATTCTTCCAGATTGCAGAGATAGAAGCTATCCATGGCAGACGCTTCGGCAAACTGGCAGAGTTGCTGGAACAGAATAAGTATTTTGAGAAAGAGGCAAACGGGGAGTGGATGTGCTTGAACTGTGGACATATTTACACTGGGAAAATGGTTCCGCAGGTATGCCCGGTCTGCCGTTATGAACGGGGATATTTTATTCCGGCAGAGATTGCGCCGTATCTGGGATATGATTTTGTATCATAGACTAGATTTGTTCTTATGATACCAAAAATCTCCGGGCAATGGTGGTAATAATCTGGAACCTCAGACCGTACTATGGAATATCAGACCATCATGAGGATAGGCGAACGGTGAAGAGGGAGGCAGAATTATATGGCAAGTCAGAAGATTGAGAATCTATTGAATCTGGCATTAGATGCTACACAAGAGGAACGGGAGAAGTCTTTGGAACTGGATGTAGGATATAATCCCATTGAAAGAGAATGGGATCTGATCGTAAAGTATTCGGGAAATCTTGACAAAGTACGGGAACTGGCAAGCCAGGTGGTAGAACTACAGAATGAATATGCAATCATCACAATCCGGGAGTCATTGATTGTGAGGCTTGCGGGGATTCCGGAGGTAGAATATATTGAGAAGCCTAAGAGGCTGTTTTTCCAAGTTGCGAATGGAAAACGGGTATCTTGTATCGATGCAGTACAGGATGCCCGTTTTGCATTATTCGGACAGGGAGTGCTGGTTGCAGTGATTGATTCGGGAATTGACTATGAGAATGCAGATTTCCGTAATGAGGATGGGACGACCAGGATTCGGGCATTGTGGGATCAATCGCAGGTAGTGAGATCGGTAACGCCAGAAAATCCGGCTTCCATGGAAACTGAATTGTCTGAAAGAGCAGAAGAAGGTAGAGGGGGTTATGAGTTTCAGTTGACACCGCCTCGGGGCTATGCCATGGGAGTAGAGTATACGCAGGAGCAGATTAACGAGGCGCTGCGCCAGCCAACAATCCAGGCACGCAGGCAGATTGTTCCGAGTATGGATACCTCTGGTCATGGGACGGCTGTTGCAGGTATTGCAGCAGGGAATGGAAGGAACAGCGGCGGTCAGTATGCAGGTGTTGCACCGCAAAGTGAACTGATTGTGGTAAAACTTGGGAGCCCGAGGCAGGAAGGATTCCCGCGGACAACGGAATTGATGCAGGGGATTGACTATGTGATCCGAAAAGCGTTGGAATTCGGCATGCCGGTGGCAATCAATATTAGTTTTGGCAATACTTATGGTTCACACGATGGAACATCGTTGCTAGAACGTTTTATTGATGATCTTTCGAATATCTGGAAGAACTGTATCTGCATCGGTTCCGGCAATGAGGCTGCAAGTGCCGGACATACGTCAGGAATCCTGACGATGGATCAGGAGGCAGTCATACAGTTGGCTGTGCAGAATAATCAGCCTGCGCTAAGTATTCAGATATGGAAAGAGTATACGGATGTTATAGACATATCATTAGTCAATCCGTCAGGAGTCAGGGTAGGACCGATTCAGGAGATACTGGGATCACAGAGATTCACGGTTGGGCAGACGGAAATACTGCTGTATTATGGAGAGCCAAGTCCTTATAGTACTGCGCAGGAAATCTATATTGATATGCTGCCAAAGGATTCTTATATTACAGGAGGGGTCTGGCAGATTGTCCTGACACCGAAGAAAATCGTTTCCGGGGCATATGAATTATGGCTTCCAAGCGAAGGGATTCTGAATCGCGGGACAGGATTCTTATATCCGACAGATAATACGACGCTTACCATTCCATCTACAGCGAGCAGGGTGATTGCGGTAGGTGCATATAATCCGCTGAATTTTGCTTATGCGGATTTCTCGGGGAGAGGGTATACCCGTGAGACGAATCTGGTAAAGCCGGATATTGTGGCACCGGGGGTGGATATTACGACGTCTGTGGTAGGAGGCGGCTATGCGCAGTTTACGGGGACTTCCTTTGCGACTCCATTTGCGACTGGGGGTGCGGCGCTTCTGATGGAATGGGGAATTGTCAGGGGGAATGATCCGTATCTGTATGGGGAGAAGGTGAAGGCGTATTTTAGAAGAGGTGCAAGACCGCTGCCGGGATTTGCGGAGTATCCGAATCCGCAGGTGGGGTATGGGGCGCTGTGTGTCAGGGATAGCCTGCCGATTTGATATGTCAGCAAATCTCTACGGGATTATCTCCTATAGAACGGTGGATGGGTGCTGCGTGTAAATTCGTGAAATTGAAGACGGAGGATATGGACAGAATTTTGGAGTACATGATCAAAAATAAAACATGCTATTTTCTTAGTGTTGCAAAATTATAACATTTATTGTTGACAATGCTCATTTTTGTGATAGAATAGTAGTACACAGAAATGGAGGGATAATCATGAATGAGATGTTAGGCAGTCGCATTAAGGCATTAAGAAGTGCGAGAAATTTCACTCAGGAGCAAATTGCTGATCAAATTGGAGTAAGCAGACAGAAGTATGCAAGAATTGAGAGTGGAGTTAATAGTATTACATTGGATATCCTTTCTAAAGTTGCAGAAGTTCTCGATGTGACTGTAAGAGATATAACAAGAGTACTTGATGAGACTCCGGTTGTTGCATATAGAGTAGGAAAGGAAAACGGATCTTCAAAAAAGATATTTGATATGCTTGATTTGTTTTACGCAAATAAGCATATGTATGCAAAGCTTCAGCGCAAGGATATGATTTAGGAGGTGCGTGAATGCAAGACAGTAGAAAGCGAGAAATCCGTATAAAAGCAGATTCCTTTAGAGAAAAGTGCAAAATCAGCAGATATGGAATCATTGATTTGTTTAAGGAATGTGAGAGATCAGGGTATAAACTATTAAGATATCCTCTTGGAGAAAATGCCGATCTAGGATTTACAGTAAAAAAAGACAATGATATTGTTATTTTTACGAATAGCTGCAGTAGATTGTCCAGAGAAATCTTTACACTTGCGCATGAGATTGGTCATGTTATTTTGCACCTAGAGGATATGACTTCTTTCATTGATGATAATGTTACTATTAATGGAAGAAGTACAGATGAGAAGGAGCAGGAAGCAAATTATTTTGCCGCATGTTTATTGATGCCTTCTGACGATGTTGACCGATTTATTGATTTGGAAATACAAAATTTTCATGAAAAGGGATTATCCGCAATGGATATTGCCAGAATCATGTCAGAGTTTAATGTTAGCTTTGATATGGTATTGAACCGATTGGAAAGTCTGGATGTTATTGATTCAAATCAAAAGCTTTGTCTTGATAATGAAAAAATTGAAAAGAAAGTTGGGAATCTGCTTCGAAGTGTGGGTGGAAATGCAAGACTGAACGTGCCTAGTAATGAGATTGATATACCATATGAGTATATTGATTATGCTATTTATAACTACAACCATAATGCGGTACCGAAGGAGACTTTGGAAAGGGTTTTGGCTTGTTATCAGCTCAGCATAGAAGATGTTAGCGATAAGATTGTTGAATATTCTGATGATGACGATGATGATTTGGATAATTTGATAGGAGGTTTAGACGATTGAGAGCCTCTTTAGACACAAATGCTATTATCCATTTCTATAAGGCAGGTCTTCAGGATATATTGTTTAAATTCTTTGATGAGGGCGTATTCATCTATGAACAGATTCGCGATGTCGAGTTAGAAAATCATGGTCAGGATGTGCTTGAACAGGTTGATTCTGACATTGCTGCTGGAAAGATTGAATTATATACGAATCAGAAGCTAAAGGATTTGCAGGTATACAAGATTTTTGAGTATAATGTTAATGAAAACAGAAATCTGTATGATACAGGTGACTTGGGTGAGGTATATGCGATATCATTGGCACAAACACTTGGTGCATATTCGTTGGTGACAGATGATACGAAACAAGGTGGACCATATATGTCTTTGTTGCAGTTTGAAGATGATATTATGCCATTTACTTTTGCAGATGTATTAATTCTGAGATACTTGGTTGGTACGGTAGATGAAAATCAAACTGTGAAGGATTTTAATTCAATCAATTTATCTTCTAATTTGAATTGGTCTTTCAAGAGCCAGGTGACAAAGTTTGTTAAAAGGTTCTTTAGGAATCCATATAGAAATGAAGATACGACATGGATAAAGAAACTTGCTAATGACAATAGTATTAATATTAAATTGAAGCTTGCGACATTAAGTAAGCTGTTATGATGAGTCGAGGATCGTGTAGAGATACATGGTCCTTTTACTGTTTTATAGGAAAGATGCGGCTTTCAGCTATTTTTTGGCAAAAGAGTTGCATATTTTTTATAACAATAACTAGATGTTCGCAGGATCATGCGAGAAGGATTAATTGCCGACATAAAAACACATGAAAATAATTCTAACAAATAAAAATTAAAGATAAATAATTAAATTAGTACTTTCAATTTATTTTAATGAATGATAAAATGAAATAGAACAGAGTAATAATTATTTATGGAAAGGAGAATTTTATGTCAAATGCAAGTGAGATACGGATGTATTATAAAGAATTATTGGAAGATTTAGAAGAACATAGTAGGGCGGAATTGTTTTCTTACGCAAGACGAAGAAATCCAAGTGCAAATTATACAGAAGGTATGTTGACAGGTGCCTTGAAAACGCTAGTAGATAGAAATATGAATTATATTTGTGTGAGTCGAGGTATATATAGATTAAATATGGATGCAGATTTCAACAATAGAAGTTATGTAAGAACATTAATTGAAAGATATAAAGAGATATTAAAAACAACGGTAGAGGAAATGGAAAATGAGATTACTGTGAATCCATTTTTGCTTTTGGATGTGGACGAAAAAGAGGCATCTAAAATGAAAAAGGTTAAAAAATGTATAGATGTAATAAAAAATACTATTGAATATATAAATTAAAGTATGAATTAATTTATATGGAGTTGTAACAGAAATGTATTTGGCTATGGATAAGGATATTTCTGCTAAGATTTGTGACAATGATGTGATTTTTATGTGTGTAAAAGATGATAAATGATTATGAGATAAAAGGAAAATGCAGATGAACATAGAAGCATACAATCTTGACTCTCTTCGGAAGCTGGTAAGGAAACTTCAGGCAGAGAACCGCAGTTTAAAGGAACAATTAGAAGCGGCTAATATTCCATTTGATACAGAGGATATATTCGAAGAAAAAATCGAGAATACGGAAGAGTATGATCCGGATCAAGGC
>NZ_JBNPMC010000036.1:0-33930 GCF_050313795.1 Bariatricus sp. SGI.154 | reverse complement strand
GATATATAACAGGAGGATAAAACATGAAAAGAAAAATAATAGTCAATAATAAAGAGTTTACAATGCCGAAAATGTCAATCGACACATACACGGAATATCTTGAACTTGCAGAGGTTGTCGACGCAAAACAGAGATATTCAAAACAGGACATCGAGGCGATGGGTCTTTTTATCTGCAAGGCATACGGAGACCAGTTCACCATTGAGGAATTAAAGAATCCGGAGACCGGACTTGATGCAGCGGGATTGATTCTTGAGTTCCAGTTCATTGACATGGGAATTGCCGACGAACTCACAAAGAGAATGGAGAACATCGAGAAAAATTTTCAGAGTGGCAAGTGATACCGGAAATCGAAATCACTTGCAAAGGAAAAAGGCTTTTCATCAATTCCGTAACAGTAGAACAATATAAAAAATATATCAATCTCATGGAGAAAAATGACACGGAGGCATTTTCCGGAGTGATGTTTTTCAACAAAAAGATAATGCAGGAGATGTTCGGGAATGAACTGTCGCTTGCAGCAGTTGGGGAGATTGATGCAGTTGAATTTCTGACGGCAATCAAGACGGTTCATTTTATCATGCAGAACATCATTGCAGAGAAGATGTTGAACATTGTTGAGGTTGAGCAGATAGAGAAAGAGACATCCGCATTCGATGAATATGACCGTGAAAACGGTTATGAGGAAGAGGAACAACCGGAGGAAAATCAATGGAAAGTCTGCGGGGAAATTGTTGATCGTGTTGTAAAAATTGCGATTCGACTATTGAAAAACTCATACAGTCAATGCATGAAAGAAAACATTGTCACGTTATTGGACTATTTAAAATTTGAATTAGACACAATAAACGAAAATCAGTAGGAGAGGAGGCGACCGAATGGCTTATACAAGCGTCAAAATATCGGCAGATTCGAGCAGCTATCAATCACAAATGAAATCGGCAGCATCGCAGATGAAAGTCTTGTCTGCGGAATATACGACAGCAGCAACAAAAGCAAAGTTGTTCGGTTCAGAGACAGACAGCCTCAAGGCAAAAGCCGAATCGCTCACTCAAAAGATAACAGTGCAAAAGAACATCGTGCAGTTAAACAGTGAGCAGCAGGAAAAGTTGACAAAGAAACTGTCAGACCAAAAGACAAAGCAGGAGGAACTCAAAACAAAGATTGATGCTGCAAAAGAGGCTTATGAGAAATCAACAGCAGAGACCGGAAAGAACTCCGAGCAGTCAAAGGTACTCAAAGAGGAACTTGACAAGTTAGAGAAAGAGTTCACTGCAAATGAGACAGCAATCGGAAAGACGGAGACTGCACTTGCAAATCAGACGGTAAAGACGGAAAAGTCAAAAACTGCCCTCATGAACATGGAGGCAGAACTGAAAAACGTTAATGAACAGTTGAAAGACAATAAACTTGAAAAATTTGCGACCGCTTGCGATACGGCGGGAACAAAGATGGAGAGTTTCGGAAAGAAAATGTCAGTTGTCTCTGCCGGAATTGCAGGTATTGGTGCAGCATCAATCAAAGCATTCACGGAACTCGACGAGGGTTATGACACCATAGTGACAAAGACCGGAGCAACCGGAGAGGCACTTGAGGGATTGACAAAGTCTGCGGATAATGTTTTCGGAACAATGCCGGAGGATATGTCAACGGTAGGAGAGGCAATCGGAGAAGTCAACACAAGATTCCATACAACCGGAACGGAACTTGAAAAGACCTCTAAACAGTTCATACAGTTTGCAACAATCAACGGAACAAACGTCACACAGTCAGTTGACCAAGTTGACAAAATCATGAAAGCGTGGAACGTCGATGCATCACAGACGGGGAATCTATTAGGATTGCTCACGGCAAAGGCACAGGAAACCGGAATCTCTGTTGATACATTAGAGGGATATGTCCTCGACAATAACGCACAATTCAAAGAAATGGGATTGTCATTGCCTCAAGCAATCAATTTGATGGCTCAATTCGACGCAAACGGTGTTGATTCAACTCAAGCAATGGCAGGTCTGAAAAAAGCATTACAGAACGCCACATCAGAGGGAAAATCAATGGACGAGGCGTTGTCAGATACTATCGGTAGCATCAAGAACGCAAAGACAGAGACCGAGGCGATGCAGATTGCAACGGAATTGTTTGGAAAAAAAGGTGCTGCGGAAATGACAAAGGCAATTCGTGAGAACAGAATTGACCTCACCAGTCTTTCGTCATCAATGGAGGAATACGGTTCAACAGTCGAGGACACCTACAACGGAACACTCGACCCGATTGACAATGCAAAGGTTGCGATGAACAACGCAAAACTGGCGTTGTCGACACTGGCATCCACAGCACAGACATCCGCAGCACCTATGATTGAAAAATTGACCGGAAAGATTCAAGAGTTGACACAATGGTTCACGTCGCTCTCTCCGGCACAGCAAGAAACAGTTCTAAAAGTTGGTCTTGTGGTCGCTGCTATCGGTCCGTTGTCAATCGGATTCGGAAAAGTGGCAAAGGGAATCTCTGACACGGTAACAACCGGACAGAAATTTGTGTCCGGAGCTGCAAAGATAATCGCAAAGATTACGGCAAAGACAGCAGCCACGGCAGCAGGAACGGCAGCAGATACGGCAGGAACAGCAGCCACGGCAGCACATACGGCAGCCACAACAGCAGCCACGGCAACAACCGGAGGAATGACGGTGGCACAAACGGCACTCAATGCAGTTATGAACTTGTGTCCGATTATTTTGATTGTGACACTGATTGCCGGACTGATTGCAGCAGGCGTCGCCCTATATAAAAACTGGGATAAGGTCAAAGAAAAATTGTCCGAATTGTGGGGCAACATCAAAGAAAAATTCAATGCAATCAAAGAGACCATCACGGGAGCATTCACGAAAGCGAAAGAGGCGGTCACGAATAAGGTTAAAGAAATCGGAGACAGCATCAAGAACAGTACAATCGGACAAGCTGCATCAAAAGTATTCAACGGCGTAAAGGACACGGTTCACAATGTCATGTCGGCAGCGACCGAAACGGCAAAGGAAAAACTGGGGAACATGAAAACCGCCTATGAAGAAAACGGAGGCGGTATCAAGGGCGTTGTTGCTGCCGGATGGGAGGGAATCAAAGGTTATTATTCAGCAGGATTCACATTCGTTGATAATTTATCCGGAGGAAAACTCTCTGAAATCAAATCAAAATTCTCTGAAAAGACATCGGAAATAAAAACAAAGGTTTCCGATGGTTGGGAGAATATGAAAACCACCGCCACCACAAAAATGACGGAATGGAAAACCAACGCATCAAACAAACTGAATGAAATAAAAACAAATTTCTCAACAAAGGTTTCAGACATCGAGTCAAATGTTTCAACAGGTTGGGAGAATATGAAAACCACCGCCACCACAAAAATGACGGAATGGAAAAATAATGCATCGAATAAATTGACGGAAATCAAATCCGGATTTTCCTCAAAGGTTTCGGAGATAAAAACGAAATGGTCGACGGATTTTACAAATATAAAGGACAAGGCAACCTCACTCATGGAGACGGCAAAGTCCAATGTATCAACAAAACTCGACCACATGAAATCCGCATACAATGAAAAAGGCGGGGGAATCAAAGGGATTGTGTCTGCTACATTTACGGGCATAAAAGACACGATGAACTCTCTCATGAGTACGGCGAACACTCTGACAGGCGGGAAACTTGACAGCATCAAGTCTGCTTTTTCGTCAAAAATGGGAGCAGCAAAGTCAACCGTTTCATCTGTACTCGACGGAATTAAGGGAACATTTTCATCAAAACTTGAGAGTGCAAAGTCAACCGTTTCAAGCGTGATTGAAAAAATCAAGGGCGTGTTCAATTTTAAATGGTCATTGCCACACTTAAACCTGCCCCATATTAGCGTGAGCGGAGGAAAAGCACCGTTCGGAATTGGAGGAAAAGGTTCGCTCCCGTCGTTTTCGATTCAGTGGTATAAATCCGGTGGTATTATGACAAATCCGACAGTGTTCGGAATCAACGGAAACAGCCTCATGGTAGGAGGCGAGGCGGGTGACGAGGCGATCTTGCCACTTGCAGAGTTCTACACAGAATTGAACTCAATGCTTGACCGAAAGCTGAAAGCGATCAATCAGAATGTGAACGCTTTTATCGAGGTTCACAACTATATTGACGGAGACGAAGTGGCAAGCAGAACGACCGAAAAGGTCAGTGATAATCTTGCAATAGCAACAAAAAAACGGAGGTGAGGACATGAAAATTGACAGCATAGACATTCGGTCATTCGATGCAAAGCAGTTGACAGTTGATTTCGAGCCTCCACAGACGGGGGTGACGGTGGAGATGTTCGACGGGGCATTGATACCGTCGGAATCCGAAACATACACACCATTGTCCGGACTGACAGTGACAGTCCTGTTCAGAGGAAAAGACAGAGACGAGATTCAAAAACATGTCAGTGATTTCAATGCAGAGTTGCAGAAAGGTGTTGTCCTTACACTGGACGGGTACAGTCGCCATTTTAAGGCATATATGACGGGGAACTCGTTGAGCAAGACAATAACGAAAACACGGTACACAGCAGAGTTCAAATTCACGGGGTACTGGTTCAGCGACGAAGTGAGTTTGAACTGGCAGGGAGTGTATGAGGCAATATTTGAGGCACAGGGAAACAGGGCGACACCGTGCAGACTGACAATCACAGCAACGGAGTACATTGAGCAGTTAAGAATCAACGGTCTTTCCTGCGGTGAAATTATTATCGACACGATTCCGAGAGGAGCAACCGTCATCATTGACGGAGAAACAGGATTCGCAACGATGGACGGAGAGAACAAGTTCAAGGATGTGTCATTGATGGAATTTCCGTATCTCACAACAGGGCAGGAAAAGGAACATCATCTCATTTTCTCTGACAATAACGCACTTGTCACATTGCAGTATAAACCTATGTGGTTATAGGAGGCGGTCAGATGGATTTGTACAATGATTCACACGAAAAGGTGTGTATTTTATCCGGAATAAAAGAAACGTGCATCACAAGCACTCTCAAGACCGGAGATAAGGAAATCACATTCGAGTTCCGAAAGACAAACAGGTATGCAGCGGACATCAAAGAGGAGGGATATATCAGAACCGACACGGACGAATTTGTTATCAAGCAGGTCGAGCCGAGCGGGGAATGGTACAAATGCACCGGAACATTGAACGTCGAGGAACTGGAGGGCAAACAATATCCGCAGGGATTTGAGACTGTGGAAAAGACGGTCGATGAATGTCTAACAGAGGCAATCGACGGAACTGGATGGAAAGTCATCCGGTGCGATGTTTCCAAAAAGAGAACAATCCGGATAGAGCAGAACTGTTCTGCATGGGATGTCGCTCAACAGGCAATTACAACGTATAGATGCGAGATGGTGTTCGATTCTCTGAACAAGGGAATTTCGGTATATGAGAAATACGGAGAGGACAGAGGAGCATATTTCATTGAACGTCTGAACCTCAAGCGGTTGCAGGTGCAGTCAAACTCATACGACTTTGCAACAAGGCTCATTCCGATAGGGAAAGATGGATTGATGCTGAATATCGACGGGAAAAATTATGTTGAGAATCACCAGTATTCAAAGAAAGTGAAAACGATGACGTGGAAAGATGAAAGATACACGGATGCGGAATCACTGAAAGAGGATGCGGAGGCGAAACTGGACGAACTTTCCAAACCATACAGGTCGTACACAGCAGAAATCATCAATCTTGTTGAGGCAGTGCAGGACGAGGAGAAAAAAGAACAGTACAAAGAGGTGTTCAGTATAGCACTGGGAGACACGGTGCTGCTGATCTCCAAGTCAACGGGAATCCGTGAGAGCCACAGGATTGTGAAATTCTATGAATACCCGTTGACGAAAGAAAAGAACAAGGTCGAACTGGCAAACACAAGACTGTCATTCGAGGAGGTTCAGAGAACCGAGCAAGAATTGTCATGAGGAGGTGAGAAAATTGGAAATCATTAGACACATCAAAGTGGATTTGTATGGAGACACACAGCATTTTGCAGTCGCAGCGAAACAGATGGACATGGGAACACGGTACATCGGAGTGACACTCATGGAGGACGGTGTCGTGTATGAGATACCGGACAATGTGGAGGTCATTATCAACATGACCAAACCAGACAAGACACACGTTCACAACGATGGAGAAAAGTCCGGAAATGAGGCTCTCATTCCTCTCACAAGAGGCATGTTGCAGGTTCACGGAACAGCGTTGTGTGAGGTGCAGTTGTATCAAAATGGTGCATTGCTGACGAGTGCGACGTTTGAGATGGAGATTTTTCCGTCACAGCGGGATGAATCGGAAATCATTCACTCCGGAGAATACACAAGACTGGAGAACACCATTGCAGCAGCGAGAGAGGCTCTGCAAATCGCACAGGACACACAGAACACCATTGATGCAGCAGAGGCGGTCAGACAGGCACAGGAGCGGTTGAGAGAGGCTACTGAAAAGGCAAGAGAAATCAAAGAGAGCCGGAGAGAGGATGACACCGCAAAGGCGATCGCAAAATGCGTCGAGGCGATGGAGGCAGCAATCGAGCAGACAAAGAAATGTCTGACAGCGACCGAGGAGGCAAACAAAATCATCATCAGTCAGTCCGGTCTTGATGCGATACTGGCAGCAGTCAAAGACTATTATGAACGCATCAGAGAACTTGAGACGGACATTAACATCAATGTGGATGGAGGAACACCAAAATCAACCGACCTCCTGCTTGTCAAGGGAGGAACACCGTTCACGACCGATTATGACAAGTATATCGCAGGAACGTCACACACAATTTGAGAAAGAGGTGAAAAAGAATGGCAACAGCAACAATCACTCTGAAAAAGGGAACGACCGCAGAGTGGACGGAGAGCAAGAGGGTTCTCGATGATGGAGAACTGGGTCTCGAAACCACGACAAGCGGTCACAGAATCATCCGAATCGGTAACGGTTCGACCGAGTTCATGAGCCTCCCTGTCGCATTTGACATCGAGGAGGTCAGAGAAATCAAGACCGGAATGGACGAAGATGCAAAAACGTACTATGACGACATGGTAAAAAAGGGAACGGAGTTGCTTGCAGAAATGAAAGCACTGGCAACGACTGTCGAACTGGAGGACGATGCGACACAAATCAAGTATCGAATGGGTATCTCAAACGGTACGTTGTATTTTGAGGAAATCACAAAGGAGGCAAGTGAATAATGGCAGCAGGTGACAGAATATTCATGGCGAAAGAATCCACGTCGCAGGAGATTCTTTCCAACACAAAGAAAATTATCGAGGACGCAAAGGCAAAACCGAAAAGATACGGAATGAGAATCAACCTCCTCGACAGCAATCCGGCAACCCGTGTCAAATATCTTTATGATGCGGTTGGAATGACACCCGCAGGAATGAATTTCGCAGGAGGCGGGTTCGATTATGGAGACTGGGGAGATATTTGGTTCGTAAAGAAAAACCGTCCGGTCATGGTAAGAACTGACGGAACGGTTGACTATGAACTGAATCATGAAAACCATGCTCTCAAGCTGAACGGAGGAGCATCGGACATCGCAAAAACATCATACGGTGGAAATGCAATGTCCGAGATTCCTCTGATTTGGGTCAAGAGATGGACACAGAACAATTATCATTTTGTTGTGTTCTGTGAGGAGCAGTACGATGACACATACAAAGCATACGCACACACCGACGCAGACGGAAATGTCCTGCCCGTGACATATTTCCCGATGTACGAGGGTTCGGTTGTCAACAATAGGATGCGTTCGCTCTCCGGTCTCACACCGACAGCGTCCATGACAGACGAGCAGGAGACGACCGCAGCAAAGCAGAACGGTGACAGATGGGATAAACAGTCATTTTCTGAAATCAACCTCATGTATGAAATGTGTACGATGATTACATGCAGCACCAACTCACAGGGCAAGTTTGGAAATGGAAACAGTCAGTCCGACAATTTCTTGCAGACCGGAACACTCAACGGAAAAGGACAGTTTTTCGGTTATACATCGACCACACAGGCAGTCAAAGTATTTTACTGCGAGAATTTCTTTGCGAACTACTGGAAACGTTTGAGAGGTCTGCTGCTTATCAACGGAGTGTATCATGTGAAAGCAGTTCCTCCGTACAACTCAACAGGTGCGGGGTACACAAACACAGGACTGACACCGTCCGGAACATCCGGAGGCTACTGTTCAAGAATGGAAATGGCATCCGACATCGGAAGAATCCCGACCGTTGCATCCGGAAGTGAGACCACATACGAATGTGATGGGTTATGGTTCAACAATACGATCGTTGCAGTTGCCCTGTTCGGTGGCTACCGTGGCAACGGGTCGAGGTGCGGTTTGTCGTGCTGGAATGTGTACAACCCTGCGACGAGCGTGGACCCGGTCTTCGTGGCGAGCCTTTCTTGTAAACCGCCTGTTGCTGCTGCGTAAGCAGCGAGGGGGAACGGGGGAGATACTCCCCCGCAATAAAAAGGGAGGTTCGGAGGGTTTACCCTCCGAGGTGTACGGTATGACAAGGATTTTCCACGATGATGGAAACGGGAGGCACATCCGACACAAACAGAAAAAATTGTGATAGAATCTCCGACATGACAAAAAGATGACCTTGACATGACAGGGGAATCGGTGTGCGTCCTTGCCCTGTTCGGTGGCAACCGTGGCAACGGGTCGAAGTGCGGTTTGTCGTACTGGAATGTGAACAACCCTGCGACGAACGTGAACACGAACATCGTGGCGAGCCAATCTTATCAAATTATGGAGCATTTAACCAAAAGCACACCTTTTTCCTACACCGCAGGGTGTTGAAATACACCTAACCAGTGGAAATGATACCGATGCAGGCAGGGTCGAGTAAGAATATCAGAAAGACCTTGAGGTGATAAGAAAGATGGGAAAGAAATCCGTCAATAACCTGTACAAGCCTATGTTAGAACATAGCAATGTTGAGCAAAAATTTCATAAAGCAGCAAAGGGCAAGACAGAGCGTCCGGACGTTGCGGTGATATTAGAGCCGACCAACATTCAGAGACATGTCAAGAACGTCGTCGAGCAACTTGAGAACACTGCACCGGAGGGGTACGACGTACCGCATCCGGAAAAGGCATGGAAACCATCAAGACACGGGAAAGTCTGCATCAACGAGGGAACGAGCAGAAAAGTGAGAATGATTGAGAAACCTCGATACAATTATGAGCAGGTGATTCACCACATTGTCGTCTCTGCGTGTTATGACATTTTCATGAAAGGGATGTATGAGTTCTCGTGTGGGAGCGTACCGAACAGGGGTGCTCATTATGGGAAAAAGTACATCGAGAGGTGGATTCAGCGAGACAAAAAGAACTGCAAATATGTTCTCAAGATGGATATTCGACACTTTTTCGAGAGTGTTGACCATGATGTCTTGAAAGCGTGGCTCAAGAAGAAAATCAGAGACGAGAGAATGTTGTACATCCTCGAACTGATAATTGACGGGAGCGAGGTCGGGTTGCCTTTAGGGTTTTACACATCGCAGTGGTTGTCAAATTTCATGTTGCAGCCTCTCGACCATTTCATCAAAGAACAGTTGAAAGCGGTGCATTATATCCGGTATATGGATGATATGGTGGTGTTCGGAAAGAACAAAAAGGAACTCCACAGGATGCAGCAGGAGATTGAGAGATTCTTGAGAGAAAAGTTCAACTTGCAGATGAAAGGAAACTGGCAGGTGTTCCGGTTCGATTACACAGAGAAAAAGACCGGAAAGAGAAAAGGGAGACCACTCGATTTCATGGGATTCCAGTTCTATCACGACAAGACGATTCTGCGGGAAAGCATCATGTTGAGTTGCACACGGAAAGTCAACCGTGTCGCAAAGAAAGAGAAAATCACATGGTACGATGCAACCGCAATTCTGTCATACATGGGTTACTTGAGCAATACAGACACATACGACATGTACCTGCAAAGGGTCAAGCCTTATGTGAATGTTAAGAAATTAAAGAAAATAGTTAGCAAACATTCAAAGCGAAAGGAGCGAGAAAAACATGAAAGAATGGAGAGAAGTGTTCGGAACGGAGGCAGAACAGCCGGAGGAGTTCGACACAACAGCGTCACCGACAACGGTATATCAGAGACGCAATATCAAGAAAGCAACGAAAGAGGATGCAGACGGAAAGAAAATCACCGGATGGCAGCGAGAGGAGCGTGAAATGTCACGGGAGGAATATGACAGATTGACGCTCATGCAGGAGGTTGTTGCATCCAACACAACAGGAATCGTTGAATCCGTGACACAGTTTCAGAAAGATGCAGTCATCGACGAATACACACAACAGTTGATTGAGGAGGGGTTGATTTAATATGAAAATGCTTGTCGAAAGTCTGAAAAGAATGTACAAGAAAGGCACTCTCACCGAGGAACAGATCGCAGAGCGTGTCACAAAAGGAAGTATTTCAGCAGATGAATATGAATACATCACAGGAGAAAAATTCTCCGGCGGTGATGCAGAATGAGTCCGCTTGAAATAATATCACGATTGTGTGATGTGACGGAAAATCTATCGGCAATCGTGAAAAAGCAGCAAACAATCATTGAACAGTCGAAAATCGAGGAGGCGGTCAGAGCGGAACTCCGGCAAGAGGTAGAGGAGACAGACAAGGAGATGGATGTTCTCGAATATCACATGCGGAAATATTGCGACATCGACGACATCGAGGCGACAGAGTTCGGAAAGGAGAATGCCGTTGACGATTGAAATATCCCTGTTGCTCTCCGGAGTATCTGTTGCATGTGCAATCTTTTTCGGAATCTGCTCAAAGCAGAGAAATGAGAAGAAAGACACGCAGGAAGAGACGGAACAGAGAGCAACAACCGACACAATGGTGATGGTGAAACTTGAGAACATCGCAGACGACCTCAAAGACATCAAACGGGAATCAAGAGAGAACCGTGAGGAGATGAAAACATTGAGAGAGCGTGTTGTCATTGTGGAACAGTCACTCAAGAGTTATCACAAGAGACTGGACGGAGAACAACATTCCGACCGATAACAGGAGGGCAGGAAACGGGCAAGAATCGACCTCACAGAAAAGAGGCAATACATGAGAATGACAGAACAGGAACGACGCATCAGAATCCGACATCTGAAAAGAATGCATCGGATAAGAGAGCGAAAAGAGAGACATGACAAAAAGGTGTCCGGTCTGTTCATGAAACGTGTTGTATTCACTTTGATTCTTGCAGCATTTATCTTTACAGTCGTGATGATATTTGTGTTTTTGCGGATGGGTTCAGAACCGTCGACACTGATTGAGAATGTATTCAGATTTCTTTCAGTTGAGGGCGGTGCAATGGCACTCATTAAGTCCGTGAAAACGGTCAAGGGAACAAAGTCAAACGGAGAAATACAACACAATGACGAACCGGAACAGGATGACGAGGAGGTACAAGGATGAAATACATCGTCGAGAATTGGTTTGTGATTGTGGGTCTGATTGCGGTATGTGCAGCGGGAGGATATGCAGTATATGTTTTCGTGAAAATGCCGTCAGACAAACAGTTGAACAAAGTGAGAGAATGGCTGCTCTATGCAGTCACAAAGGCAGAAAAGGAACTGGGAGGCGGTACAGGTCAAATCAAACTGCGATATGTATATGATATGTTCGTCGCACGGTTCGCATGGCTTGCGAGAGTGATTTCTTTTGAGGCTTTTTCGATGATGGTCGACGAGGCACTTGAGAGAATGAAAAAGATGCTTGAGAACAACAAGGCAATGCAGACGCTTGTGAGCGGTGAGGCAGGTGAAACGGTTGAAAAGGATATGTGATTTTGCAACCGGAAACGTACACACAATCGTGCTGATATATGCAATCGTCGCTGTCATCGTATGGGTGGCGGTAAATCTGTATTTTTGGAAAATTTCTTTTGATTTAGACAGAGAAATTCGGGAAGAAATGAGAGAATACGGGGATTGCTATTCTGACACGGACGAGGCAAAATTCGGGAAACACATAACAAGGTTGACCGGATTCATTATTTCGATTCCTGCTGCGGTGATGTGGTGGTGTACACCTCTAATCGTGGCGGGATTGATGATATATGACAAGATACAAGAAAAGAATCCGGAATTGTGCGGATTCAAAGCAGACGATTTTGACAAGGAGGAAAACAAATGATTTCAAATTGCGGACATGACGAAAACGGAAGATACTCCGGAGGAAAAGCCGGAGATCAAACAGGTACAGAGTGGCAGGTTATAAATTGGTATAGTAGACCGTGGAAATGCGTTCTCCGTCACCCGAACGCAAAAGTGAGAGCGATGATTGCGAGCATGGCAAAGGCAGCAGCAGTCAATAATAAAATCGGATATTGTCAGTCTCACAGGGGCACATTTTGGACGAATCTTGCAGATTCAAATTTCGACCCTGCACAGATTACAGTTGCATGTGAGGCAGACTGTTCATCCGGTGTCGCTGCAATCGTAAAGGGTGCAGGTTACAGACTGGGGATTGACGCACTGAAAAAGGTGAGTACGGCATGTTATACCGGAAACCTGCGAGCAGCACTCAAGGCAGCAGGATTCGAGGTACTGACAGAAAACAAATATCTGACATCGGATGCGTACTTGCTTGCAGGAGATATTCTGTTGAATGATGGTGCTCACACAGCAACAAACCTCACAGACGGTGCAAAGTCATCCGGAGCGGGAGCATCCAACACAACACCAGTCAAGAGCAACACAAAGGTTGATGTTGCACACGGATTCGACAAGAGCCTTGCAGGAACATATAAAGTGACTGCATCCGGATTGAATCTCAGTGCGGGAGCAGGAACAGGAAAGTCAATCCTTGCGGTAATGGAAAACGGCGAGAAAGTCCAGTGCTATGGATATTATAACGACCACAACGGCGTGAAATGGTTGTATGTGGTTTACAAGAACATTGTCGGATATGCGTCAAGCAAGTATTTGAGCAAATAGGAGGGATAATCATGTTATACTATTTAGGCAAAGGAACAGAGTTCAAGAAAGAGGACTGCAAAGAGTACAAGAAACTTGGTGCAGCACTCAAGGCAGCAGCAAAGGACGAGAGCCTCATTGTTTGGGATGAAACAGGAAAGGTCATCGGTTCACTCACGGATGATGTTCCGGAGGGAGCGTTGCAGACAAATCCGGACGGCAGTGTCAACACATATGATGCAGACGGAAACAAGACCGGAACAGTAGACGCAGAGACGCTCAAGGAAATGACGACAGTCAATGACGATGTGAGCGAACTTGCCACAGGAGACAATGAACAGGAATCCACACAGGAGAACGCAGAGGACGACGAGAACGCCTCAAACGAGGACAAGGCGACAAATACACCATCAGAACAGGAAAACGGCGAAAACGGGGCGAATACAGAGCCGGAGGAGGACGAAGAGGAACATCCGGAGGACGAGGTCATCATCCCGCAGGGAAAAATGAAAGTGACAGTAATTTGTGATGGTTCACTCAATATCAGACGTTCTCCGTCATGGGGAAATGAAAACATTTGCGGTCGTGCTATCAGAGGACAGTCATACTATGTGAAAGAGATTCATGTTGTGAATGGAAAGAAGATGGTGAGAACTGTCGGAGATTTATATTTGTCCGGAGAATCCGAGCATGTACAGTTCGAGCAGTTGTGATATAATGAGACAGTAGGAAACGCAGTGAGAGAATATGCGTAAAACACATGTAGCTCACAAATGCTTGAGAAATGGCTTAAAATAGGCGTTCGGAGTTATCAAAGAGTTAATCAGACGTTTTGGACAATGCAATACGAATTTTACAATCTCTCGGGATTTTGTCCCGGGAGTTTTTTTGAATACAAATGCGACCACAAGAAAATACGATTGAATATACAACCGAAAGTTTCAATGACAATCTGAACTATGTGAAGGATGAAGAGGCGGAAGAGTGTAAATTTACGGAGATAGAATATGTACTGGAATTGAGGTGCGTTCTTACGATACACATAAGTCATTGCTGAAAAATGAAGGAAGAAACTCTCAGGATAAATTTTGTAGAGAACGACTGTAAAAGCGTTAAATGTCAACTAAATTAAAAATATAGTTGACATTTATAGCATCCTTGTTATATATTTATCTAGGATTATACAAGGAGGATGAGAGAGAATGGAATACACATCAACACAAAAAATGTCAACCAAGAACCTGGTGCTCTGCGGCATGTTCACGGCTTTAGTAGTAATAGGAGCATTCATACAGATACCGGTGCCTTACATGGATTATTTCACTTTGCAATTTTTCTTTGTCTTACTGGCGGGACTTGTTTTGGGCGCTAATAAGGGCGCAATTTCAGTAGGATGCTATGTATTTCTTGGCCTGATCGGACTCCCGATCTTTGCGGCAGGCGGCGGTATCGCATATGTATTCAGACCGAGTTTCGGATATTTGTTAGGATTTGTCGTAACGGCTTATGTCACTGGGAAGATCCGGGAGAAATTAAATGTCGGATTTAAAGGATATTTCCTAGCGTGTCTGGCGGGATTCGTGGTTACATATGCGATTGGAATTGTATACAAATATATGATCTTGAATTTCTATGCGAATACTCCGGCTACATGGGCCGTGATATTCTTATCTTGCTTTCCGCTTGATATGCCGGGGGATTTCGTGCTTTGTATCCTTGCTTCTTTGGTAGGACAGAGACTTCGTAAGAGCGGATTCTATCTGGAGTAGGAGATGCCGATAAGAATAAAAGTGTGTAGATGATATAGAAATCAGGTTATTGAACCTGGATATAGAGAAACTGCAAATCATAGGAGGCAGAATATAATGGGCAAGGGATTATTCATCACTGCAACCGGCACGGACGTTGGAAAGACATATGTGACCGCTCTGATTGTAAAGAAATTAAAAGAAGCCGGATATCATGCTGGGTATTATAAAGCGGCGTTATCCGGGGCGGAGTGTATTGCAGACAGTGATGCGGGTTATGTGAAAAAAGTATCCGGCATTACCCAGGAGGATGATACTTTAATCTCCTATCTGTACAAAGAAGCCGTGTCTCCGCATCTGGCAGCCAGAATCGAAGACAATCCGGTAGAACTTCAAAAGGTGACAGAAGATTTCCGGAAAGTAACGGAAGAATACGAGTATGTTACCGTAGAAGGAAGCGGAGGAATCGTGTGTCCGATCCGTTGGGATGAGACGTGCAGGCTGCTTTTGGAAGATGTAATCCGTGCACTGGAACTGGACACGGTAGTGGTTGCGGATGCGGGGCTTGGAACCATTAATGCGGTGGTATTGACGGTGGAATACTTAAGGCAGCATGGAATTAGCGTGAAAGGGGTTATTCTGAATCATTATACAGGCGATGTGATGCAGGAGGATAATGTCCGGATGATTGAGATGCTGGCACAGGTACCGATACTGGCTAAAGTAAAGCCACAGGATACAGAATTGAGTATGGATATCGGGAAACTGGTGAGTCTGTTTGCATGAGAAAAAACATTCAGAAAAAACATACATAGATACCAGAACCTCTCAGGACTTTCTTGGGAGGTTTCTTTATGTTATACTATTGCCAGATATTATACCGTACATTAGAAGTTTAGGAGAATATTACCATGAATAAAATACTAATTGTGGAAGATGATCTGGATCTTCAGGAAGGTCTTTCTTTTTCTCTGCAGTCAGAAGGTTATGAAGTAATCAATGCAGATACGGTAGAACAGGCTTATGCGATATTCGAGTCCCAGGGATGCAATCTGATTCTGCTGGATTGTAATCTTCCGGATGGAAGCGGGTTTGAACTGTGTACCAGGATCAAGAAGTCATACAGTGTGCCGATATTGATGCTGACAGCGCGAGATACGGAGATGGACGAGGTGAAGGCACTGGAACTTGGAATGGATGACTTCATGTCGAAGCCGTTTTCCCTGGCAGTATTGAAGGCGAGGATCAAGAAGCTGATTGCTAAGGAAATGCCTCAGCTGCAGGTGGTTTCAAATGGAATTACCATTGACAGGAATACCTGTAAAGTATATAAGAATGGGACAGAGATTATATGCAGTAAGATTGAATACCAGATACTTGGATATTTTATGGAGAATGCAGGAAAGGTCTTGTCAAAGGAGCAGATTCTTTCCCATGTGTGGGACAGTCAGGGGCGTTTTGTAGATGATAATACGGTTCCCGTGAATATTCGAAGGCTTCGCGCGAAGATTGAAGATGATCCTAAGAATCCGGAAAGAATCAAAACGGTGCATGGAATTGGATATATTTGGAAGGAAAGATAAGGATGATAGAGATTGTACTGGGGATTGGGCTGATTGCCGCAATTAGTGCAGCACTTGTTGAACGACGCAGGAGAATCCGGATGTATCATGTGTTGGACCGGATGCTGGATCAGATTCTTGACAGGGAGGAGATTGAGATCTCTGACATACAGGAAGGAGAACTATCCTCGCTGGCAGGCAAATCCATACGGATTCAGGAAAAGATGGAGTCTGAGATTGAACAGGCTATGAGGGAGAAAGAGCAGGTGAAGAGCCTGATCTCTAATATGTCCCACCAATTGAAAACACCGCTTAGCAATGTGATGATGTGGCGGGAACTACTGGAGGAGCAGGTAAGTGACGAACAGCAGAAAGTGTTTTTAGTGAAGATGAAGCAGCAGATGGATAAGATTGAGTGGATTCTTCAATCGCTATTCAAGATGGTGCGGCTGGAGCAGGGGGCAATCCAGTTTGAGGTAACGGAGACATCGATTAAGGAGACGCTGGCCCGTGCGGTGAATACTGTCTATGAGAGAGCGGAAAAGAAGAATATCCAGATCATCACCTTGCCATTTGAGGATTGTAGGTTGCTGCATAATCGTAAATGGACGGCAGAGGTGTTCAGTAATATTCTGGAGAATGCGATCAAATATTCTGATGTGAACAATCAGATTGAGATTCGAATCTGCCCGCTTGAGTTATTTACGGAGGTGAAGATCCGGGATCATGGAATAGGGATTGAAAAAGAGGAATTGACCGATATATTCAAACGTTTTTATAGGAGCAAGAGGGTGGAACATAAAGAAGGTTCAGGGATTGGGCTATATTTATCGAGACTTATTCTAGAACAGGAAAAAGGATATATGACGGTATCTTCGGAATACGGAGTCGGAAGTACGTTTTCTATTTTCTTACAAAACTGTCAGAATTCATCTGCCAAATTGTCATTAGAATGAAAGATTAGCCTGTTATGATATCCATATCCTGTGAAAAGTAAAGGAGTGAATCAGATATGGAAGTATTACAGGTTAAAAATATCAGCAAACAGTACGGGACAAAGGAGAATGCAGTACAAGCGTTGAGGAATATATCCTTTTCTGTCGTGCAGGGAGAGTTTGTTTCTATTGTAGGAACCTCTGGCTCCGGGAAGAGTACGTTACTGAATCTGATCGGAGGTCTTGATGTCCCGTCGCAGGGAGAGATTATCATCCGGAATCATAATATTGCCAGATTAGAACGAAAAGAACTGACCATATTCCGCAGACGGAATATTGGATTCGTTTTCCAGAACTATAGTCTGATGCCGGTTCTGAATGTATATGATAACGTGGTGCTTCCGGTTACTTTTGACCGGGGTAAGCACGTGGATCACCAGTTTATTCAGGAGTTGTTGAAAGACCTGGGACTGTGGGAGAAGAGAAAGCGTTTCCCCAACGAACTTTCAGGTGGCCAGCAGCAGAGGGTAGCACTTGCGAGGGCGCTTGCCAATAAGCCGGCAATTATTCTTGCAGATGAGCCGACGGGGAATCTGGATTCCCGGACGACATTAGAAGTCATGGGAGTGTTGAAGAACAGCTGCCGCAAATATCATCAGACGATTCTGATGGTTACGCATAATGAAGGTCTGGCACAGAATTGTGACCGGATTCTGCATATAGAGGACGGGATGCTGCTTAAAAAGGATGGTGAGTCATTATGAAGAATATGATTCACATTGGATGGGCATATCTAAGGTACTATAGGAAGCAGACAGCGGCATTGCTGCTGGGTGTGCTCCTCTCTTCGGCATTGCTTGCCGGTATGGGAGGATTGTTCGAAAGTGGAAAGAATGCGGCGCTTGAGAATGCACGGATGGAATATGGCGACTGGCATTATAGTACCAGAGGAGATCATGAATGGTGCAAAGAGTTCGAGAAAGACCCGTCGGGTAAGGGATATCAACTGGAAAAAGTAGGGCATGAGACGGTTCGCAAGATGATTGAAGAGCCATTCCCTATTCAGTTCGTCTATGCGGATGATGATTATCTGAGCATGATGGGACGGAAGATCGAAGAGGGATATTATCCGAAAAACGAAGATGAAATTGCCATGGACTTGCAGACACTGAAAAGTCTTGGAATTACAACAGGATTGGGAAGCCAGGTAATCCTGGATGGGGAGACATTTACCTTATGTGGAATTCTGACAGATATGCCTGAAAAATTGCCGGAGTTTTTAGGGAATGCTATGCAGGTATTTGTAAATGATACGCTGGATTATGGAATGAATGGGACGTTTTTGTATTTGAAATTTGACGAGAGTCATAGGGTGTATGATCAGTTGGAGGCATTGATAAAAAGGTTCGGCACTGATGGGGAAAACTTTGCGAGAAATAATGGGATTGCAGGATATGTAGGTGGTGAGGCACCTTCGTTGGCATTGGAAATCATAAAAACGGGGATTTCTCATAAGGAAGCAGGTTTACCGTACATCTGGGGACAGCTGAATGATGAGGGAGGACTGACGGAGTCAGTTATTCTGCTTGCGGTTGCCTTTTTTGGAGCGTTTATTATCTACAGTTTGTTTCAGATTTCTGTGTGCCGTAGGATGTCACAGTACAGCATCATGCAGACTTTGGGCATGACGGATGGATCTGCTTTTGGAATCCTTATGGTTGAACTTAGTTGTGTTGTTCTGGCGGGGTATCCGGCCGGATGTGTGATTGGGAATATTGTTTCGTGGCTGATCTATCAGAAAATAGGCCGAATCTTCATTATGCAGAAACAGAATTATCATAGCGGCGCAGCGGATCAGATTCAGGAGTATGCGGTTTCCAATCTTCCAGATGCAGGAAATTATTGTATTAGTTGGCATACGATTGCCTGGGGCGGTATGTTTTTAGTGGTTGCGATGGTTGTGATCAGTCTGTTACTCATTAGGAGGATGAGACGGATGACCATTCGACAGCTGCTTATGAAGGATATGGGGAAGCGTGTGAACCGGAAGATCTACAGTATCAGGCATAGTAATATGACCGAGATTCTTACGCGCAGATTTATGTTCGACAGAAAAGGAACTTTTATAGGGATCGTGTTGTCTTTGTCTATTGGAAGCATTATCTTTCTCGGAGCTTTCTATGTGACGGAAAATACCAGGACGAATAATGAATTGACATACAAGGCAGATGATGGTCTTGGCTCAGATATCCAGGTATACGAACAATCGGATCAGCTTACGGATGCCATACCGGAAAATCTGGTAAGGCAGATGAAGGAGATACCGGGAATCAGCGAATTGCATCCGGTCAGATATCTGTTGGGAGAGATTCCGCTGGATGACGGGAAACTATTATGGAAACCTTTCTTTGCAGATGTTGCAGAGGATGAGTCGAATCCGCCGGACCCGGAACTTCAGGAGAAATATAACGGAATTGCGGTACAGACAGGAGAAGATGATTATACATTGAAAGTCAATATCTATGGATATGATGACGAGATGCTGGAAGAACTGAATGATTATCTCCTGGAAGGTGAGATTGACCCTGAGCAGATGAAAAGAGATAACAGCGTGATTGTAAAGGTACTGATGGATGGTCAAGGGAATTATGGTGGAATAGATATTGGTTTGGGGGATGAAGTGCCGGCAACGACGGTGAGCAGTATGGATGTTCCCCAGGAAGCGCTTCGGTTTCAGGGCAGCAAGGAGTGGTATCAGAGTCAGAAACTGAAAGTCTCAGCACTTACCAGCAGACCGTTAGCGAAGGTAGATACTTATATAGGAGATAATGGTACGGATGCCGTAGATATTATCATGACGAATGAGCAGATGGAGAAGAACTTTGGGGTGACAGATTATCAGACTGTCAGCATCTCTGTTGCTCAGGAAACGGAAGCGGACGAAGTGTCGGATGCTCTGGGGAAGATCACATCTTCTGTTCGTAAATGTGTCGTAAAGGATTATAGCAGACAGATCGCAGCGCAGAATCTGTATCTGACTCAGAAGATGTTCTTCTACTATGGAATTGCGGCTGTATTGCTGGGACTTAGCCTGCTTCATATTATGAACAGTATGCAGTATCTGATCATTGCAAGAAAACGGGAATTCGGAATCCTTCGGGCGATGGGGATTACGGATGCAGGATTCCGTAAGATGATTGCAAGAGAGGGGCTTCGATATGGGATTTATTCCAGCGTGATGGTTGTGGCCGTATATTTCTTTATTCAGAAGGTGCTTTATTATTTCATGATACATGTATATCTGTATCTGCATCCGAAAGCGTGGATCTCATGGGAAGCACTGGCGGTTGTAATCTTGATGAATATTGTGATATGTGTCGGAGTGACATTGAGAACCGGAAAGACTGTTCTGGAAGAGCAGATTATAGAGGAGATCCGGGAGTAGAATCATGCCATACAGGCAGATCAATGCGATAGAGATGATAACATTGGTCTGCCTGTATTTTTGGTTATAAAAAAATTACTTAAGAAATATATGTATTAACTTATCGTTGATCTTCTTATATGGCTGATATCTCATCGGAAGATCCAGCCAGGTCTTTTTATCCACAATACTCTTATAATGAGAGAACGTATTGAATCCATCCCGTCCATGATAAGATCCCATTCCGCTTTCACCGAATCCGCCGAATCCCATCTCGCTGGTTGCAAGGTGGATAATAGTATCATTGATACATCCTCCGCCAAATCCACAACGGGAAGTAATCTTTTTAGCCGCAACTTTGTCACTGGTAAAGATATATAGTGCCAGTGGATGAGGCATAGAGTTAATGTTGCGGATTACTTCATCCAACGTATCATATACCAGAATCGGCATTAATGGACCAAAGATTTCTTCTTGCATGACAGCATCTCCGAAAGTCACGTTGTCCATGACGGTTGGTTCGATCTGAAGCGTGCTGCGATTAGTGCTGCCGCCAAGAACGACTTTATTCTGATCGATGAGTCCGGATATTCTTTCAAAATGCTTTTCGTTAATGATCTTCCCGTAGTTTTCTCTGGTCAGAGGCTGTTTGCCATATTGCTTTTGAACCTGGCGTTTAATTTCTTTTACCAGTTTGTCTTTGATGGTGCGGTCGCAGTAGATATAATCCGGAGCCACACAAGTCTGGCCGCAATTCAGGAACTTGCCGAATACAATTCGTTTGGCCGCAAGTTTGATGTTCGCGCTTTTCTCTACGATGCAAGGGCTCTTTCCGCCTAATTCCAGAGTCACCGGTGTGAGATGCTCAGAAGCATGCCGCATGACTTCTTTTCCCACAGCCTGGCTTCCTGTAAAGAAGATGTAGTCAAAATGCTCATTCAAAAGATAAGTATTTTCTGCCCGCCCGCCTGTGATAACAGAGACATATTGTCTGTCAAAGCAGTCACTGATAATCCGTCTTATCAGTTCGCTTGTATATGGAGAATATGCACTGGGCTTTAGAACAACAGTATTGCCAGCAGCGATTGCATCCACAAGTGGATCGAGCGTCAGCAGGAACGGATAATTCCAGGGACTCATAATCAGTACGACTCCGTACGGAGAAGGTTTCTTATAACTTCTGGAATGGAACTGGGCAAGGGGAGTGTGTACATTTTTTTCCTTCGCAAAAGAGTGGAGGTGTTTTAGCATATAACTGATCTCACTAAGAACAAGTCCGGTCTCACACATATAACTTTCGAAGCTGCTTTTCCCCAGATCTTTTTTGATGGCTTCGTTAATCTCGGCTTCATGCTCCAGGATGCTGGTTTTTAACTTTTTCAGTGCGCAGGTCCGGTAGTCGATATCGAGCGTTGCACCTGTAGCAAAATATTTACGCTGCGTGGTTACGATATTTTTGATTTCTTGTTCGTTCATAAGTTTATGACTCCTTTTTATTCAGGCGTGTTTTGATTTTCCTTCTCCATTAACAGGTAATAGAACCGTTCCAATTCTTCAGCGTTCATTAATACGGGTACCGGATACAGAGGGTTAGCTTCTTTGTCGGCATAGTGAGATAGTTTCGGAATATCTTCTTCTTTAATCTCTTTAACCGTATCTCCGATTCCAAAGCGGTTCTTCATATCTTTGATCGCAGTGATAAATTCCTGGGCGGCAACATCATAAGGAGTGTCTTTGGAGGAGACTCCGGCTGCAACGGATAGTTGATACAGTTTCTTGTGAATACAAGGACCATATGCTTCAAGCACAAATGGCAGCAGAATCGCATTAGCAAGCCCGTGAGGGACATTGTATTCTCCGCCAAGAGAATGTGCAACAGCATGTACATAGCCTACGTAGGATTTGGTAAATGCGCATCCGGCGTAAAATGATGCGTGGAGCATGTCTCTTCTTGCATTCACGTTATGCCCTTCATTATACACGGTATCGATATTTTCGAAAATAAGTTCCACAGCTTTTAATGCATCTTTGCGTGTCCCGTAGGTCGTTGATCTGCCGATGTATGCCTCAACTGCGTGAGTCAGGGCGTCCATTCCTGTGGTTGCGGTGATGAACGGCGGAAGACTTAAGGTGACTTTAGGGTCTAATACCGCATACCTTGGAATCAATGGGAAGTCATTGATTGCGTATTTGTGTCTGGTCTCGGCATCAGTGATAACGGCTGCAAGGGTAGTCTCGCTTCCGGTTCCGGCAGTTGTTGGAATGGCGATCAGAAGGGGAAGCTTCTTGTGTACTTTTAGGATTCCTTTCATCTTTGCAAGAGACTGTCTTGGCTTAGCAACACGCGCGCCCACCGCCTTAGCACAGTCCATACTGGAGCCGCCGCCGAATCCGATGATGGCATTACAGCCGTTAGACTGGTAGAGGTCAAGGGCTTCTGCCACATTGGCAGTCGTAGGATTGGCAACCGTCTTGTCATAGATAGAATAGGGTATGTTATTTTCGGTAAGCGCCCTTTCCAGACGTTTGGTAAGTCCAAGACTTCGGATACCTGCGTCTGTGATAATGAGAACATTGTCGCATTTTCTTTTTGTAATAAGTTCCGGAAGCGCCCTGACGCTGCCAACGATCTCCGGCTTCTTATACGGAAGGAATGGAAGCGCGATTTTCATAACTGTCTGAAAAGTTCGACAGTAGATTTTTTTTGCCTGGTTCATAGTGATTATTGGTGTCCTTTCTAATATTATGGCTGGGTTAAGTTTCCAACAATGAAGAAGAATATTCCGATTCAAGTTCATTACAGACCTGTACCAGATTATCTGAGATCAGGAATAGAACCCGGTAGAAGACAGCCCGTTCTTCCTCGGTAATCCCTTTGCCGCCTTCGATGGTCGCGTGAAGAATCAGGTCTGTGACCTTTGAGGCCTGTTTTTTCCCGATGCCGGTCAGGTATGCTTTGGCCCGATAGCGCTTCTTATCCTGTGTGTGGTCATAACTTATGAAACCATGTTCCTCAAGATCAGACATAATTCTGGAGATACCTGCTTTATCTTCTTTGCAGAGGTTGCACAAGTCAGCGGCCGTAAGACCGTCAGGATGCGAGCCCAAAAAGTAAAGGCACATCACATGTGTGCCTTTCAAACCAAAAGAACTCATCTCATGCTTTTTAATTCGCTGGATACTTTTATAAATCTGGGATACTCCAGTTGTAAGGTTTTCAAATCGATGAATCATAAATACCTCTCTTTGTGTCAAAAGTTGATTTGTCAACATTTTGCTAAGTTGACTATAACAATAAGAAGTTGATTTGTCAACATTAAGTTGGCGAGCATCCGGAGAGAACTATATTCATGTCAAGAATATTCTCCGAATGAAGTATAATGAGAGGTATGAGGATGGATAAAATGTAAACTTGATTTGTGCGGCGGGTTGACAATTGTGGGCGTTTTGCTATATAGTTATCTCAGTTGCCAAAGCATCCGTAAGAAACTGCCAGTGGCAGGTCTTGTAGGTGTAGAGGAAGATTGAAGAGGAGAAGATTATGACATTCATAGATCAGTTAAAAGAAAAAGTATTAAATCAGCAGGAGATATCCAGGGAGGAAGCGTTGGCGTTGTATGAAGAGCCGTTAGAGAAACTCTGTGAGGCGGCGGATGAGATTCGGAAGCATTTCTGCAAGAATGGCTTTGATATCTGTACGATTATTAATGGAAAAAGCGGGAAATGTTCGGAGAATTGTAAGTATTGTGCGCAGTCGGCTTATTATCATACATCGGCGGAAGAGTATCCGCTTCTAAGTACGGAAGAGATTGTACAGCAGGCAAAATATAATGCTGATCGTGGCGTACTTCGGTATTCGATCGTGACTTCCGGGAGGTGCCTGAACGATGCAGAGGTAGATCGGATGTGTGCATCTATCCGGGCGATTAAGGAGAATGTGGAGATAGAAGTGTGCGTGTCTTTTGGACTTTTGAATGAGGAGCAGTTTGGTCGTGTTAAGGCGGCTGGGGCAACCCGGGTACATAATAATCTGGAAACCTCACGCAGGAACTTCCCGAATGTCTGTACTACGCATACATTCGAGGATAAGGTAGCGGCAATAAAGGCAGCGAAAGCAGCAGGACTTAATGTGTGCAGTGGAGGAATTATGGGATTGGGGGAGACGGTAGAGGATAGGATTGATATGGCATTGTCTCTGCGAGAACTGGGGATCAGAAGTGTGCCGGTGAATATGCTGAATCCGATTCCGGGAACGCCGTATGAAGAGAATCAGCGATTGACGGTGGATGATATGAGAAGAATCGTGGCAGTCTACCGCTTCATCCTTCCGGAGGCATCGATCCGGCTGGCAGGCGGCAGAGGGCTGATGGAGGATAAAGGTGAAGGCTGTTTTCAATCCGGAGCGAATGCGGTGATATCCGGGGATATGCTGACGACTGCCGGATATACCATCGAGACGGATATGGATATGATTCACAGACTTGGATATGAGATTGCTCTGTGTAATGAGTAAATTGCTTAAGATTTGATGAAGTTGGTTGTATACATCCGAAGATTCATTTATGATAAAAGCACGTAAATGAGATTATGATACAGGTAAATGATTCTAAGAGGGTGTATAGAACTGATGAAGATGATGAAAAGATGGATGGAAAATTCAAGGGAAAAGCGATATTTATTCAGATTTTTCCGGTATTGTCTGGTGCTTATGATTATCGGGCTGTCGGTGATGTTTGGGACGGATGCCTATGTGAAAGTGAAAGCGGGTAAGGATATTCTTGAAATGAAGGAACTGGAGCAATCATTGGAGAAGCCGGATGATCTGGACAAGGTGGATGCGATTCTTGTATTGGGAGCGCAGGTGAAATCGGATGGACAGCCAAGTTTGATGCTGAAAGAGCGGCTTGATATGGGAATCCAGTTGTATGAGGCAGGCGTGTCGGATAAGATCATCATGAGCGGTGATCATGGTCAGGAGGATTATGATGAGGTGAATACCATGAAGTCCTATGCGATAGAGCGTGGAGTCCCATCGGAGTGTATCTTCATGGATCATGCAGGTTTTTCTACCTATGACAGTATGTATCGTGCCAAGGAGATTTTCCAGGCAGAGAATATCATCGTAGTTACGCAGGAATATCATCTGTACCGTGCAGTCTATGATGCGAATGCGCTGGGGCTTCAGGCCAAAGGAGTCGCCTGTGATACGGCGGTTTACCGGGGCGACCTGTATCGTAAGTCGCGGGAAATCCTGGCAAGGGTGAAGGATGTGGGCTATACGATCATAAAGCCTGAACCGGCTCTTTTGGGAGAGGTGATTCCGGTGAGCGGTAATGGGGATGTGACGAATGATAAGAATTCAATATAGGATATATTAAGTCGGGGAGATGTTCTCTTGAGGAAGGGCATCTCCCCAATATTATGGATTCATATAAGTAATCAGTTAGGAGTCAGTTCCGCCCTTTTTCTTACAATTTCCCGAAAATCCGCTTTCGTCAATTCTAATTTGGAGAGATCTCGCAGAATGGCTGACGGGTGATATACGGCGGTCATCGCACAATCCTTCCGGTAAGTCCAGGTGCCGTGCTGCCTGGTAATTCTGAAATCAGGTGATATAATGTGCTGTGCGGCAATTCATCTAAGAGTTTTCCAGAACGTCCGACAAAGGGAATGCCAGCCTCATCTTCCTGGCTTCCGGGGGCTTCTGCAATAAACATGATATCTGATGTGTTTGTTTTTATTATCATACAGTAAAAAGAATAAGTTGTACAGGCTGCATTTTGTTAGTCACCAGGCAAAAATCATAAATTATTAATAATTTCCCTTTCGGATATTTAAGGAATATTTGTTATCATTTTTTAGTAATAAGGTTTTCTGCAATATATGAAGGAGGGAAGAGAGATGATTTTTACGGTCTATAGTTTGGTGTGTGCATTTCTTCCGTGTATGGTATATCAGTTGATATTCATGATGAGAGAACGTAAGATAGGAAGAGAAAGACCAGTGGCACATTTTATCTGGGTGTATATCTTTGTGTTGTATCTATGGATGGTATTCCAGGTGACGGGAGTCGGTGTGCTTGGGGATGTATTAAGGAAAGATACGAATCTGATTATTGGAGGAATCAATCTGGTGCCTTTTGATTCTTTTGGGATTGGATTTGTACTAAATATCATTATGTGTATGCCCTTAGGTTTTCTTCTCCCTTTGATTTGGAAAGAATGTAGAAAATGTGGGAAGACAGTATTGATTGGATTGATCTTCTCCCTTATGATTGAGATTACCCAGTTATTTAACTGGCGAGCATCGGATATTGACGATTTGATGGCAAATACGTGTGGAGCATTGATTGGATATCTGGTATGGAGAATCTTTGCGAAGATATTTGGAGAACGGCTGAAGACGGCATCAGAGGAGAAGTATGAAGCGCTGATTTATATTCTGTTAGCACTTTTGGGTACATTTTTCCTATATAATCCATATTTGGTGTTCAGATATTTGGCTATCTGAGAATGAATCGATTGGAAGATATGGGAGATGATATCGTGAAAACCTTGAAAATAGGAGGGCGCAACCACTGGTTGACGAATTTCCAATCACTGTTTTCTTGTGCTGTTGTCCATAATAAAGTACAATTCTTATATCAACAGGGAAAGCAGGTGCATGAAATGAACCTATCAGAGAAGATAACCAGAGAGAGAAGGCGCCTGGGAATGTCTCAGGAGCAGTTGGCTGACCGGCTTGGTATTACCAGACAGTCAGTGAGCAAATGGGAGGCAGGAACGAGTACGCCGGAAATATCCAAATTAGTTGCAATGTCGGAACTTTTTCAGGTGAGTCTGGACTATATGCTGAAGGATTATCTGGAGGAAGAGGATAGATTGGAGAGCGGATTAGTAAGAAAAGTATCCGGAGAGGATAGACAGTGGGAACAGGAAAGTCGCCGGGAACAGGAACGATATCATGAGGAGGAGAACCGGCGTATCGAAGAGAAGGTAGATGCTCTTGCAAGATATATCAAAGGCTATCAGTATACCAGTAAGACGAAGATTGCGGGCATACCTCTGGTATCTGTCAGATTCTCCAGGAATCTTGGCAAGGATTCGGTGGCGAAAGGGATTATTGCAATTGGGAATATTGCGATTGGAGTGATTAGTTTCGGGGCGCTATCCGTTGGAGTAATCAGTCTTGGCGCGGTTGCGTTGGGCTTATTGGCGATTGCAGCGCTGGCGGTTGGCTTGCTGGCATGGGGAGCGGTCGCGATAGGAGTTGTAGCGTTCGGTTCTGCAGTTGTGGGAATCTATAGCGCAGGAGTAGCGGCGTATGGCAGAGAGATTGCGGTAGGGGTGTCTGCTTTTGGCAGGACGGCGATTGGCGAGACAGCAAGAGGAGAGAATTGTCTGGTGTGGTATGAAGGCATTCAGGCGGTAGAGATAGAGAAGTTTCTGGATGGATACCATCCGGGACTTTGGAAACCGCTGAAGGATGTGTTGGTTATGTTCGGGACGCATATAGGATAGTGGAAATTAGTTCTGAAGAAACAGGTGGGTCTGCCATTATTTACATGGCAGACCTGTTTCGATATACTAATCTTTAGCAATCTTTAGAAAACTGGGAGTACCTGGCAGTAGAGGAAACTACTGGACAAATGAACAGTATAAGAGTTAAAATAAGTGACAATGAATTTAAACATATATTGTGTCTGGAAGGACTGAAGAAAGTCTCTTTGATTCCGCTGGCAAGCATTGTAGAGGCGGCATGCAAAAGTGCAGTTTGCCAGGAGTGGATTGTTAAGGACAATTTATTAAGGAGTGAAATATCATGGGAGAACAGTTAACCGAAAGTGATGTAAAGAAGATTAAAGAAGAGATAGAATACCGCAAACTCGTAGTCCGCAAAAGGGAGTTGGAAGCGGTCAAGGAAGCCAGGGCGCAAGGTGACTTGAGTGAGAATTTCGAGTATAAGGCAGCGAAGCAGGACAAGAACCGGAATGAAAGCCGGATTCGATATCTGGAGAAGATGCTCAAGAATGCGAGGATTGTATCCGATGTGTCAAAGGATGATGAAGTAGGAATCAATAATACGGTGGAAGTGTATTTTGAAGATGACGATGAGACGGAAGTCTATCGGCTGGTAACGAGCGTGCGGGGGAATTCCCTCCAGGGGCTGATCAGTATTGAGTCACCTCTTGGAAAAGCAATCAGAGGTCATAAAGTTGGTGACCGAGTGAAGGTGAAGACGAGCGGAGATAACGGTTATTATGTGATCATCCGAAAGATTGACAAGACGACAGATGATTCACAGGATACACTGCGCAAATATTAAAATGAGTCTGTTGCAGGAGGATCAAATGAGGGTGGAAACTAATATACAGACTGAGGATGCCGTAGGGATAATCGCAGGGATAATAGCAGATGAATCGGAGAGGGAATGTGGGTTGAACGAACATATCAGAAAGATGCTGGAAGAACTTGCTGAACCAAAATTTCAAAAGTTCTCCAGTTCTCTGATACCGAATATTCCTTCAGAAAGTGTTCTGGGGGTCAGACTTCCGGCGCTTCGCAAGATCGCGAAAAGGATTGCGAAGTCAGACTGGCGTTCTTATCTTGCGGATGCAAGAGATGATAGTTTTGAGGAAATCATGTTGCAAGGCATGGTGATTGGCTATGCAAAGGCTGAATTACCGGAGGTTCAACAGTATATAACTGAATTTGTCCCTAAGATTAATAACTGGTCAGTGTGTGACAGTTTCTGTTCGGGGCTGAAAGTGGCAAGGGCCCATCCACTGGAGATGTGGGAATTTATCATGCCTTATGTAAAGTCTGATAAAGAATATGAGATTCGTTTCGGCATAGTAATGATGCTGTTTTATTATATAGATGAGACGCATATAAGTGAGGCGTTAAACCTGCTGGATGCTGTTCGGCATGAATCATATTATGTGAAGATGGCGGCAGCCTGGGCTATCTCCATTTATTATGTCAGTTTCCCTGTGGAGACATTAGAATATTTGAAGCGTTGCAAATTGGATGACTTTACATATAATAAAGCATTACAGAAGATCATAGAATCCAGGCAGGTGGATGATGATACCAAAAAGAGGATACGTTCGATGAAGCGGATATAGGAGGGGACGGGGGTTTTTTCAATTTTCCCCGTCCCCAATTGGATTTGCCCTGTCCCTAATTAAAATAGGGGTGTCCCTAATTGAAATTTATTGAATTTAATCAGAATTCCTAATCCTGGAGCGGAACTCAGAGGGTGAGATCTGATAATATTTTTTAAACAAGCGGCTAAAATACATGGAGTCATGGTAGCCGATGGTAGAGGCGATTCTGGTGATCGTCCAATCGGTATCTTTTAACAGCTGCAGAGCCTTCTGAAGCCGCAGGCGGATAATGTATTCCTGCGGCGTCGTTCCCAGGAGGGATTTGAAGACATTCGTGTATCTGTTTGCGCTTAGAAAAGACATAGAAGCAAGATGTGAGATGCTGATTTTAGCAGAGAGATGGTGCTGGATATAATCAACAGTCTGGTAGATGTGTTCATTCTGTTCATGATTGTCCGGCAGCATATTTTCTGCTTTTTTCTTATTGATCAAAGATAGTATCACGGCAAACAGCGAGGTAGCATAGAGGATGCTGCCAGGTCTTTCGCTGTTTATTTCCAGAATGATTTTTTGAATGAAGTGTTTTATCTCCGGGATATATCCCAGATGATAGGGTACCTGAGTGGGGATGTCCAGCATCTCGATAAACTGTGAGGCGCCATAGCCGGTAAAATGTATCCAGTAGTTGCTTAAGTGCTTGGTGCAGTCGTAACGGTAAACTTGTGGTTCTTCTGGCGCGTAGAGTAAGAGATCGCCGGAGGAACACAGTAGTTCTTCTCCATTCGTCTCAACATACATATCTCCGGAATAACTATAGGATAAGAAGAAGTCACGACGCCCGTGAGGGCGTGATACAGGTTCCAGATCCGGTATTTCTTCGCAATATCCACAGGAATTAATCTGCAAGTATTCGGAAGTATTTTCGAATCCGGAAGCATGATATCTTACCAGGGAATAGGTGTTGGTATAGCATCTGTTTATCGTCTGTCGGTCCATGGCAATCTCCTTTTCTTATAATAGTGAATTTGTCCATAATTATACTTGAATAATGTATGTAATTCAAGAAAATGCGTTGCTATAATTAATGACAATAAAGATTATGTGCATAATTGGAAATATTTAACAATGAATAAAAAGGAGAGGAACGTATGAAAAAATATAGACGGATATTATGTGTGTTCATGGCTGCTAGTATGGCGGTAGTTGGTCTTGCTGCATGTTCGGGCGGGAAGGACAAGAAGAGTAGTAGTGCTTCCGGAGAAGGAGAACTTACGGTGCTGCTTCCGCCATGGGCAGAGCCATCTCAGGAATTAATACATCATTTTGAAGAAGAGCATGGTACGAAGGTGAATCTGAATATTATGGGGTGGGATGAGATTCATGATAAGATTACGGTTGCTGCAGTGAGCAAGGTTGCCCCGGCGGATGTCATGGAGGTAGACTGGTCCTGGACGAAAGAATTCATCAGTGCAGATTGTGTCGAACCTTTTGAGTTGACGGATGAACAGAAGGAAGAGTATCCATTGTATACTTCTTTCGAGGAAGCGGGCAATGTCGTTGCGATTCCGTATCTGAATGATATCAGAGTCGGATATTATAATGAAGAACATCTAAAGGCGGCGCAGATTACGGAAACACCCAGAACGTGGAAGGAACTGGTGGAAGATTGTGTGAAGATTAAGGAGGCGGGCATCTGTGAATATCCGCTGTCATTTACTCTGTCGGCTACAGAACATTCTGCAAATCAACTGCTGTGGCTGTCCCTTTGCCAGGGGATTCCGTTCTTCCGGGAAGATGACAGTATAGATGGACAGAAGATGGAGGCAACGCTGAAATTAGTAGACGAGGCGTTGAATGAGACGAAGATCATCGATCCGGCGTCCATATCACTGACGGATGTTGAGGCCGACAGTGCTTACCGCAAAGGCAATGCCACTTTCCTCATTGGTGCTATGGGAACGCTTGGAACCTGCAATAATCCGGAGGAATCTTCGGTTGTTGGACAGGTGAAGACCATGCTGATTCCTGGAACAGAAAGTATACAGACTGCGACTTATGGCTTGCCGGAAGGAATCGGAATCTCGAAATATTCTAAGAATAAAGAACTTGCCAAAGAATTTATCGAATGGTTTACGGGTGATGAAGTACAGACATATCTATATCAGAAGCACGGAACAGTTCCATCCAGCGTGAAGACATTTGAGAAACTGGGAACTGCCGGTGAGATCGCGGATGAGGACATCCTGATGGAAGAATTGAAGGCTGACCAGTCTCCATTCCCGAACGGAGTTCCCGGATGGTATTCTGAATACAGTTCTATTGTTGCCAACAAATTAAATGCGCTGGCGCAGGGAACGCTTGACTCCAAAGAAGCGGCAGAGCAGATTGTAAAAGAAGTCGATGGCATTGCGAAGTAATGGCAGCCGGAAGGGTGAGATGTACATGAAAAAGAAGAATGCAGGATATCTGTATGTTATGCCGCTCTTTATAGTGATGGCAGTGTTGATATACCTGCCAATCATATCAACATTATATTATAGTTTTGTGAATATTAATCTGTTGAAGCCAGAGAAACTTAAGTTCATGGGGCTGGATAATTATATCCGGCTCCTGAAAGATCAGGAGGTTCTGAAAGCGGCAGGAAATTCGCTTGCAATCACAGTGCTTGTAATGCTGATGACCTATCTTCTGGGACTGGCATTCGCATTGTTCTTGAACCGAAGTGTGAGGCTGAAAGGGATATTGACAGCAGTGGTCATTATTCCATGGGCAATTCCGGGAATCGTAAGCGGAATTATTTGGAGATGGATGTTTCATCCGAGTTTTGGATTGGTGAATAGCCTTCTGCTCAAGTGGGGAATCCTGAAAACTCCGGTGCAATGGTTCTCGGACAATAAGGCGGTGACGGCAATCGTTGCATTGACGGTGGCGTGGCGGGCGGTTCCGCTGGTGGCAATCACCTTAATGTCTGCACTTCAGACGATCTCAGACACTTTATACGAGGCTGCGGCGATAGATGGCTGCGGCAGGATGAAGGCATTTCGATATATTACTTATCCGATGCTGCGACCTGCCACGTTGATCGCTTTAACGACGACTACGATTACTGCGGTAAATGTATTAGATGAGATTGTATCATTGGTGGGTATGTCTTCCAGCAACAATACATTTATGACGGAGATCTATGGAAGAACTTTCAAGTATATGCGATTCTCGGAAGGGAGTGCGTTATCTTATATTGTAATGTTTGTCTGTATTGTGATCTGGCTGCTTTATACCAGAAGGCTGACAGGGAAGGGAGAAGAGGTATTATGAACCGTCTAAGGAAAAGAAAGAGGGATAAGGTTGTCTATATACTGGTATTGGCATTCTTTTTACTGTGGACGCTGGGGCCGATTGTATGGTCTTTTTCCATTAGTATTACACCTAAGGCAGACACCATGGTATCTCCGGCACCATTAAGTCCCTTGCATCCTACCCTGCAAAATTATGCACAGTTGTTAGGAATCGGCGGTGAGATTTCCAGGGAAAGTGCGTTGTTCTTTGCGGGGCTTAAGAATGCGATTATCGCAAGCATGGCGGCGATTCTGATTGGACTGCCAATCTGTATTCTGGGCGCATATGCATTATCCAGGATGAATTTTAAAGGAAATAAAGCAATCAACACGCTGTTGCGCGCGACATTGGTGATTCCGGTATTTTCTACAATCGTTCCGTTATTCAAGGTCTATTCCAGGATTGGGCTGATTGATAATCTTGTGGGGCTGGTGCTGGTATATATATCGGCAATGCTTCCTCTGATTGTATGGCTTTTAGAGGATCATTTTAATGGGATTCCTAAAGAACTGGAAGAAGCGGCATATGTGGACGGGTGCAACTCTTTTCAGGTGCTGACGAGGGTAATGCTTCCGATCTCTTATCCGATGGTATTTGCCAGTGCATTGATTATGTTCATTACGGTCTGGAATCAGTATCTGATTCCGCTGATTCTGGCACCGTCTCTGGATACGAAGCCAATTGCAGTGATCATATCGGAATTTGTGACGAAAAACACGGTGAATTATGGATTGATGAATGCAGGAGGACTGCTTGCGGTGATTCCGCCGGTGCTTGTGGCATTGCTTTTCAAGAGATTCTTAATTGGCGGTCTTACTGCCGGTGCGGTAAAAGG